>NZ_JBWZET010000319.1:0-3280 GCF_056722145.1 Rhizomicrobium sp.
GGGGCGGGACGCGATTTGTAGAACAGTCCCGGTGCGCTGTCGGCTGGTGTGTAGCCGAGCGCGTTGCCGTCGGTGGATTCAGCGGGGCCGACCAGGAGTGCGCCATCCGGCATCAGGATTTCGCCGATGCGGTCGAGCACCGAGGCGCGCGTCTTGAGGTCGAAATACATCAGCACGTTGCGGCAGAACACGACATCGCAATCCGGCAGCCAGCCGTAGGAATCGAGCAGATTGAAGGTGCGGAAGCTGACCATGCGGCGCAGATGGTCGCTGATGCGCCAGTTGGCTCCCTCCTGGGTGAAGTTCGATACCAGCCGGCGGATCGGCAGGCCGCGCTGCACCTCGAACTGCGAATAGATGCCGTCCTGGGCGCGGGCGATCATCTGTGAATTGATGTCGGTGGCGATCAGCGTGATGGTCCAGCCCTGGTCCACCAGCTTGGCATCGTCGAGGATCATCGCGATCGAATAGGGTTCCTGCCCGGCGGCGCAAGCGGCACACCAGATGCGCAGGTGCTTGGTCTCGGCCCGCGCCTGCCTCAGCGACGGCAGCACGATATCGCGGAACTCGTCGAAGGTCTTGCGGTCGCGGAAGAAGGCGGAATCGTTGGTCGTCATCGCCTCGATCACCGCCTGCACCAGCGCCTCGTGGCCGTAATGCAGCTCTTTCAGCAGCGAGGCGAGATCGCGAAAACCGAAGCGGCGCACCACCGGCACCAGCCGGGTCTCGATCATGTGCGTCTTCTTCTCCGCCAGGATGATGCCGGTGCGGCGGCGAAGGACATTGGCGAGGTAGGTGAAGTCGTGGCTGTTCATCGCGACGCCACCATCCCCATTTCCGCCAGCTTGGCGGTGACCGAGGTCTTGTCGAACGGCTTCAGGATGTATTCGTCGGCGCCCGCTCCGATCGCCTCGCCGATGTGGGCGGGATCGTTCTCGGTGGTGCAGTAGAGCACCACGGGGTGATTGCCTTTGGTCTCGCCGCGCAGGGACTTCAGGAAGTCGATTCCCGTCATCTGCGGCAGCTGGCCGTCGAGCAGGATCACGTCCGGCATCTGGCGGCGGCAGGCCATCAGCGCCTCGGCACCGTTCTCCGCTTCGACGGTAGCGAAGGACAGCTCGGCGAGAATCCGGCAAGCAACCTTGCGGATCACCCGGCTGTCATCGACGACGAGGCACGTTTTCATGGACGGAGCCGCACTTTTTGCAACGGCTCCAAGGTAAACCCCGAAGGTAAACGCCGCCTAACCGGCAACGATTTCGACGCGTCCGTCGCGCGGCGTAATGGTCAGGCCGGCATTGATCCCCTTGGCCAGCCGGAACGCCAGAACCGGCTGCACGCCGCGGGCATCGTGCTCCGACACCTCACCCTTCAGCGCCCGCTCGACATCTTCCGACACGCGTACGCCAACGCCGGTCGCGGTGATGGTGAAGCCGGGCGCCTGGCCGAGGCCGTTGGCTTCCACCCGCACCACGCCGCCGCGCGGCAGGCAATCGGCGCCGATCAGGGCCGCATTCATCAGCAGTTTGGCCCAATCCTTCGGCCATTGCACCGGCGGCGTCTCCCATTCCAGCGTCGTCCGCCCGGTGGTGAACAGGCCGGCGATCAGCCGTCCGACTTCGCCCAGATCCAGCTCCGCCCCGGCCGATCCGGCCGCCCCGAACGCCAGCCGCATGAACTGCAGCCGCGCCAGCGCCTGGGCCGCACTCGAAGTCACGATCTTGAGGGCGTCGGCGCGCATCGCCGCGTCACGCTCGTCTTCGAGCACTTCCAGGCCGTTGACCACGGCGCCGAGCGGCCCGACCAGATCGTGGCAGACCCGGCTGACGAGAAAGGCGGAAAATTCGAGATCGGTCATGAGAGGTTCCGGAATGCTCTGGTGATCAGGGTTGGGAATTGGTTATCGTCTGCTTTACGGTTTAAGGAAAGCTTAACGGGTTCGCCCCGGCAAGCCGGAAGCGTTTCCCTGGCCAACTCGACGCGACGGCCGCACTCCCCTACACTTTGGGCCGGAGAGACCATGACCAACGCCCACGCCGCTTCGCCCATGCTGAAAGCCCTCGCCCGCATCGCCTATGATGCCGGCGCCATCGTCCTCAGCCACTACACCGACGAGATCACCGCCACCCGCAAGCCGGACTCCTCGCCGGTCACCGCTGCCGACGTCGAAACCGAGCGCTTCATCCTGAAGCGGCTGGCGCAGCTCGCGCCCGACGTGCCGGTGGTCGCCGAAGAGGAAGTCGCGGCCGGGCGCATCCCCAAGGTCGGCAAGCGCTTCTTCCTGGTCGACCCGCTCGACGGCACCAAGGAGTTCGTCTCCAAGAACGGCGAGTTCACGGTCAATATCGCCGAAATCATCGAAGGCAAGCCGGTGCGCGGCGTCGTCTACGCCCCGGCCAAGGAACGCATCTTCTTCGGCGAGACGCTGACCGGCGCCTTCGCCATGACCGCCGCGCCCGGCGGCGCCCCCGATTTCGCCGAAGCCCACCCGTTGGAGGCCCGCATCCCGGCCCATGACGGGCTGGTGGTCGCCGTGTCGCGCTCGCACAACGACAAAAAATCGGCGGAGTACCTGTCGGCTTATCCGGTGAAGAGCTTCATCGTCGCCGGCTCGTCGCTGAAATTCTGCCTGATCGCAGCGGGCGAAGCCGACCTCTACCCGCGCCACGGCCGCACCATGGAATGGGACACCGCCGCCGGCCACGCCGTCCTCACCGCCGCGGGCGGCAGCCTGACGACGCTGGAAGGCAAGCCGTTCCTGTACGGCAAACCCGGCTTCGCCAATCCGCATTTCGTCGCCAGGGGATTGTAATCCCCTTAAATAGCGTCGAAGCGGAGATGCTCACGCACGTCCGCTTCGATGGGTCGCCCCGGTGGCCAGGGCGCCGGCGAACACCCCATTCAAGCAGGCGAATGACCGGGCACAGGCTGGCCACCTCTGAACCGCAACGATACGGGACACGCCCGTCCGAACGGCTTTCACGCGCCCGGTTCAGCTATGTCATCGGGGTGCGGATCCGGACATTCGCGAAAGCCCTTCGCCGCTGGTTTTTGCCTGCCTGCCTCATGTTCCATATGCGCAACAGATGTTGGGAACACACAACGTACTTTCAAGGGGGGGCGACAACGCGTGCGTATTTGCAGGCGCGACGCAGCCGCGGGTTCAGCGCGCCGCGTTTGCGCTGCTCGATGAACGCGACCTGCCGAATGCGCAAGCCGGCGGACGGTCCACAAAAGCCGACTATTACCCCAAGACCGCGCTCGGCCTGCTCGCAGCGCT
>NZ_JBWZET010000320.1:0-52683 GCF_056722145.1 Rhizomicrobium sp.
GTTGAGAAGGGATACTCGAGGGGGTAGGGTTGCCGGCAGGGTTTGGCTCTGCGGTCCCCTGCAATCTTTGGGCGCTGTTGTTGTTTCCGTCCGGGCTGGTTCGTCGTCGTTGGCCGCCTTCGGCAGACCGCCCGGCGTCCCGCTCAGCGCCTTTTCGATTTTCGCCGCCACGCAATCCGCGGCCTCGATCAGGTACTTGTCAGGCAAGCGGATGTAGTGGGTCGCGGTGACGCCGCGACGGGCGTGCGCGGTCATCTCGTCGATGGTGGCGTCGCTGTAGCCGAGTTCCGCGGCAGTGGTTGTAAATGTGCGGCGCAAGTCGTGTGCCCGGACATTATCAGGATCGGCAGGGTGTCCCGGCTTCGGTGGTTTCCGCAGGCCCGCGGCGATGAAAATGTCTTCGATGCGATGATCGAAGTCGGCGGAGCCATTGCCTGTCACGTTGGGAAATACCCAGTCACGGGCAGGGCTGTTCAATTCGGTATTATCCGCCTTTGCTTTCAAATCGGCGAGGATTGCCAGCGCCGTCGCGGCTACCGGGCGAGCATTGCGACAGTTCTTGGTGTTCTGGCGCCGGACACAATGGTGTTCAAAGTCGACCTGCGCCCATTTGAGGCCGCAGATTTCCTCCTTGCGAAAGCCGGTGTAGGCCAACAGGCGCACCGCCGTCGCCGCGGCTGGTTGCATGGTTTCGTTCGCCCGTAGCGTCTTTCCCAATGCCCGCAATTCAGCAGTCGAAAGAATGCGATCACGCGGGACCGCTTTGGCCGTCTCAACACCGCGAGCGGGGTTCACGCCCGACACGTAGCCGCGGCGCTCGGCCCAGGTCCAAATGCCGCCGAACATCTGAACGACGCGTGATGCCGAAAAGCTGCCGCCCTTCACGATGCCCTTGCCGCGGCGCTTGGTCTTGAACACGCCGTTGGTCTTTCCCGCTGCCACGGCATCCGCCATACGCTGCACATCGGCGCGTGTGAGCTTGGTAACCGGGATCGTGCCGACCAGGGGCTTGATGTGGCGGGCGATGCGGCTGCGGTCGTTCTCGATGGTGGATGGACGCTTGGGCGTGCGGAAGCGGCTCAGCACCAAGCCGGAAGCTGCGGCTTTCAGGTAGAGATCGCAAACTTCTGCCACGTCGAGGGTTTCGCGGGCATCGTGGCGGGTGCGAGACGGATCACCGCCAGTGCAGACCTCAATAAGCTTAGTCTTGCCAAGGTCGCGGGCGGCGTTCGGAGTGAGGGTGCCGACCTTGCCGATGGTCAGCCGCCGTGTTTTCCCTTCGGGTGTCCGATACTGGATGAAGTAGGAGGCACATCCGGAAGGCATGACCCGGATGCCAAGGCCATGAATGTCGTCGTCCCAGACGAAGTATTCCTTCGTCGGATGCCGGTCCAAATTATCAACGGTGGTCTTGGTGATTTTACTCATCGCGGCCCTCATGTATATTGTTGCGAGGGCCGAATTGAACCGTCACGACCGCATGTTCGCGGAAGCAGGGCGGAAGCTGCGCGAAGAAAAAATCGTCCAATTTTTGGAAATTGTGGAAAGAACGAGAAAACGCAGTTTGACGCGGCTTTTGTGAATTCGTGTGTGGGGCCATGTATTTATCCAAGGCTGTCTGACGCACGAAAAAGCCAGTAAAATCAGGCAAAAATCAACAGGGGCCTTTACACCGAGAGGGTCGGGAGTTCGAAACTCTCACCGCCCACCAGAGAAGTCGTTGAACTGATTATATAATTCATGATTTGTGTCGTAATGCGCTGGGCCGATCGGCGCCCGGGCGCAGAGCGATGCGGTGTGGCGTTCGTTATCGCGAGCCACTCATCGAGTCGGCCCTGGACACGGGATGCGCATTACTGCACCTCGATCCGTGTCACGTCGTGCACCTGGCGACCGCCTTCCTTGTCGCCGGGGACGACGAGCCGGAAGCCGTCGCGCAACGGACGGCCGTCGACTTCGTAGGCGATGATGACGGATTTGGCCTCGTAATTGGGCTCGAATTCGCCGATGGCGAGCGCGGCGGCATAGCCATCGCGCCCGATCACCATCACGCTGTGCTGCAGGAAGGCGTTCTTGCCGGGCTTGTCCTTCAAGCTGGTCTGATCCAAGAGCTTGTACAACAGCACGCCTTTGTATGTACCCTGTGTTCCCGGCTTGCCCGTCAGCACGACCTCGGTCGGCGGCAAACTCCGCAACGTGCCCGCGGTCAAGTGCAGCGGCTTGAGCACGGCGCCGGTGACATCGAGCTCGCCGGTTCCGGCCACGGCTGCGGCCAATGCGAAAAAGGCAGTGGCGCATACGGCAACGACGGTCCTTGCCATGGCGGGCCTCACGATTTGATCCGCAGATTGGCGAAGACGTTGCGCCCTTCCGACGGGAAGCCGTAGGTCACGGTGTAGTTGACATCGAACAAATTCTTCACGCCCACCGCCAGCGTGGTGTGATCGCAAAGATCGTAATCGGTTTCGAGGTTGGTCAGGAAATAGGAGCCGGTCTTGTAGTAGGCCGTTCCCGCCGTGTTGGTGCTCCAGCGATTGGACGCCGTCTGGATGCTGGGGCGGAGGGTCCAATCGGGCAGCGGCGTGAAGGCGAGATACACGAACGCCTGGCTGTTCGGCATGCCGGTCAGATGATAGCCCGCGGTCAGCGCCGGATTGCTGGGGTTTTGCGCGCTCAGGCTGCGATCGACATAGCTGTAGGAAATCCCCGCCGTCAGACTGTCGAGGAGCTTGCCGCTCGCCGCAAGCTCGAAGCCGAGATAATCGCCGGTGCCGACGTTCTGGGTCTGGGTGGTGGAGGTCTTGACGCCCGCCACGCCGGCGGCGCCGGTGCAGTTCTTGGTCGCAGTGGAGGTCGTATCGCAGAATACGATCGGGACCGAGACGATCGCCTTGGTGATGCGGCTGTAGAACACCGCGCCGTCGACATGGACACCATAGAACGTATCGGCGCCGCCGATTTCGTAATTGATGGCACGCTCCGTTTCCAGTGCCGGATTGGAGATGGTGGTGCCGAATTTTGTGGAGTAGCGGTCGAACAGGGTCGGGAAGCGGGCGCGATCGGAAATCGAAGCGTGCAGGCTGCCGCCGTCGCCGAGCGTGTAGATCAATTCGCCCTGGACGTTCGCCGCGCTGCCGTCATGCACCGGATAGTGCACGAAGGTGCCGGTCTGGCCGGCCGCAGCGGGGTCGACAAAGTCCTCCGCCTTGAGCAGGTGGCGGTAGTCGTAGGAAAGCCCGGCCACGAACACCAGCGGATCGGCGATCTGGTAGCGGTTTTCCAAAGCGATGGACCTCGTATCCTCAACGCTGGTCTGCTTCGGTTCGGTGAACGCGGGTTTGTAGATGACCTGCCATTCGGTGTGGCTGTCGCGGCGGTAGAAGCCGGAAAGCTTCAGCGTGTCAGCAGTGCCGAAACTGTAGCCGGTTTCGAGATTGGCGCCGTAGGCATAATCCGAATAGAGGCTGCGGAACGATTTCGGCAGCGTCTGCGCCGTGAAGGTGGCGTCGTCGTAGGAATAGAGCCCGTTGAGGAACGACGAATAATAGACCTTGGTCTTCAGATAGGCGCTGTCGCCGAACGCGGTGTTGGAAAGGAAATAGACGTTCTGGACATTCCACCACGGCCACGTCCAGTTGCGCTGCGAGGCGAGCGTGTCGGACACCGAATACGGCGCTTCCTTCTTGCCCCACTGGCCGGAGTAGCTGAGGGAATATTCGTCGGTGGCGTTCGGCGTGTAGCCGGCCTTGAGGTTCAGGCTGTAATTGCGCGACGCGGAATCGATGCGGTCGCCTTTGGGCTGGGTAGCGGTGCCGGCGAAATCGTCGGACAGGCGGAACTGGTCGGTCTTGGTCACCGTGCCGCTGACGGAGAGATAATATTGGCCGGTGGCATGGCCGAGATAGGCCGAGGCGTTATAGCCGTTGTAACCGAGTTCGTTGCCGGCGGTGAGCCCGATGCGGGCGTCGTATTCGAACTCCTTGGTCGGCTTGCGGGTGACGAGGTTGATGGCGCCGCCAAGCGCGCCGGGCCCGGACAGCACCGAGACATAGCCCTTTTCGACCTGCACCTCGGACAGGTTGGCGGTGGTGAAAAAGCCGATGTCGAGCCGGTTGTCGGCGGGCAGATAAACGCGGATGCCATCGACGAACAGCGGTGTCTGGAAACGATCGAAGCCGCGCACGAAGAACAGTTGCTCGTTGCGGGTGCCGCCGGTGGTCGAGGTTGAAACGCCGGGCACCTGATCGAGCACCTTGTCCAGCGTCAGGGCGTTGAAGGCGGTGATCTGATCGTTGCCGATCTTGGTTTCGCCGATAGCCGCTGCGGCGGCGGTTCCGGCGACGGTGATCTGTTCGATGCGTCCCAAGTTGAAAACGCCGTCGCCGCCGGTGGTCTGGGCCAAGGCCGGGGCTGCAGCGGCGACGAGCGCCAGGATGGAACAGGAGTTCAAACAGAAACGGATGCGCATCTTTTCCCCTCGCAAATACGTCTGGCCCGGTCGGGCCGTCGTGTCGCTTCGCAGCGATCTCTGTCATCTAAAAAGGACAATGTCGTCAGCACAAGACGTGAGGCCGGCTCAATGGCGGGCGAGAGGGTGCGCGCATTGTCGCGACGGCACATTTTGCCGGAGGTGTTGCGCGTTGCTGCTGGTGGATTGGGCACGAGCGCGGCCAAGTGCGCGCGAATTGTGCGCCGTTACGACGTTACGGTCGCGAACAGCACATTGTCGCCGAGCGACAGAACTTCGTCGGCACCGGCATAGAGCCGGTCGGCAAGGCGGATTTCGACGCGCTGAGCGTCCTTGGTCAGCACCAGCGACCAATCGGCAATCGATTTCGCCTTGTCGACGAAGTCGAGCGTGTGCCGCAGCACGCTGCAACCGGTGACGCCTTCGATGCCCTGGGCGAAGAACTGGCCGCCGATAACGGCGGCGTGATCGGCCTCGGTCCGCGACAGGTCAAGTTCCTTCAGGGCGCGCTGTCCGGCGCGAAGTCCGAGCGTCATGCCGACATTCATCGTATCCCAATGCAGGAGCCGCGAGGTGACGTCGATATCGTGGCGGGCGGACCAGTGCAGCGGCGCCTCGGCCATCGGGAAGCTGTCGTAGCGCGGAATGTAGATCTTGATGTCGAGGACGGCGGTGCCATCGAAGGCATCGAGACCCTTCACCGTTAGCCGATTGTTGTCGCGCCGGATAAGTTCGACGACGCACGAGCCGATACCCGAAGGCCGGGCCGGCGAGCGGCTGGTCCAGATGCCTTTGCAGCTCGGTTCGCCGGCGAGCGGCATGATCAACGCCTGCTCGTCGGTTTGCGAAAGCCCCATCTTTTGCTGCCATTCCTGCTTGCGATGCTGGTAATAGAGAACGTGAAGGTGCGTGAAGTGCTCGATGCCGATCAGCCCGTCGGCAAGGTCTTCGCGGATCACCACGGTGCTTTCGGCATCGTAACGGGTGGGCTGCGCAAAATCCTTGAACGCGGATTCCACGACGCCGACCGGCGTGATGGTGACAGGCGCGCGCCAATCGAAGCTCATATCGTACCCTATTTTTTGACGGCCTGCGCCAAAAGCGCGTTCAGCTCGGCGTCGGTCAGGTTGCGGTGATAAAACAGCTGATAGAAATGCCGCGTTTCGGCGCGCAGGTCATAGGGAAACAGGGTGGGGTAAAACGTTTTCGCCAGCCACTTGATGCCGATGATGCGGTTCGCCGACGGCGGCCGGTCGATCCAGTTGAAGGGAAACTGCGGCGCCTCGTAGACGGCATGATCCCTCACCGCCCGGACCTGGCTCCACATCGGATCGCTCCAGACGCTTGAATAAAAGGCTCCAGGCGAATGCTCGTGGTCGTAACCGGCGATGATGACCTCGGGATTCCAGACGAAAATCTGCTCCATCGAGACCGGAACTTCGCCATAGCCATGATCGGTCGGCACTTCGGCGACGTTCTTGCCGCCGGCATAGAGAATGGATTCGGCATGCGCCGAACCGCCGGGATCGGTGTTGAGCCCTTTCGGACCTTCGGCGTAATAGACGCGACGGCGCTTGTCGGGCGGGATCGTCGCGACCCTGGTTTTGACGTCGGTGAGGGTGCGGGTAACGTATTCGGCCAGTTCCTTGGCGCGCGCCTGACGCCCGGTGAGCTCGCCCAGCATGCGATAGTTGTCGGCGAGTTTCTCGATCTCCCAGGTGCCCATCACGACCGGAATCCCGGTCTGCGCTTGCACGCGTTCTTCCGTCGAGGTGCTTGCCGGCGCGCCGATGGAGACCATCACGTCGGGATGCACCTTCATGATCTGTTCGAGATTGCCGGTGTTGTTGCGCCCGTACCAGCCGCCAAGCATCGGCAGGGCGTCGTAGGGCGCGACGAGCATCGCCTTTTCGCCCGGCGTCGGGTCGTAATTCCAGCCGGCGAGGAGATCGGGCGCCAGCGTGTACATCAGCACCTGGCAGGTCGGGCTCATGCAATAGACCTTGCGGATTTTGTCCGGCACGGTGAGCTTGCGTCCGACTTGATCGGTGAAGCTGCGGGCGAGAGCGGGCGATGCCGCGATGGCCAGTGCCAATACAAACGCGATCAGTCTGGATATTCGCATTGCCGTCTCCTCACGCGATCAAGGGCACGCAGACCTTCAGGCCGGGTTCGACTTCGGCAATCTTCAGGTCCACGCCATAGGTTTGTTTCAGGCGCGTTTCCGTCAGCACGCTTTCGGGATCGCCGATGTCGATCAGCTTGCCGCCTTGCAGCAGCGCCACCCGGCTGGCGCACAGGAACGCCTGGTCGGGCAGATGGGTGGTGACCAGAAGGCCGTAGCCGCGCGCCATCAGTTCACGGATTTTCTTCAGAACCTTCACCTGATTGCCGAAGTCGAGGTTGGAGGTCGGCTCGTCCAGCACCAGGAAGCGGCTCTCTTGCGCCACCGCGCGGGCGATCAGCACCAGCTGGCGCTCGCCGCCGCTGATCTCGGTGTAGCGCGCCGTCGCGAGATGGCTGAGGCCGAGGGTGGCGATGGCGTCATCGGCGATCGCGACATCGGCGCGGGAAGGTTGGCCGAACATGCCAAGATGGGCGGTGCGCGCGGTCAGCACCACATCGTGGACGGAATACGGAAAGGGCGGGGTGTGCGCTTGCGGAACGTAGGCGAGGCTGCGTGCGAGGCGGGCCCGTGACCATGCGGCGGTGTCGGTACCGTCGATGGCGACATGGCCGCCCTGGCGCGCCAGCAGGCCCAGCACCGTCTTGAACAGCGTCGTCTTGCCCGAGCCGTTGGGCCCGAGCAGGTACAGCGCTTCGCCGGCTGCGACCGAAAACGAAATCGCTTCGGTTACCGGATGGCCGGGATAGCCGCAGCAGAGATGGGAGACATCCAATCTCATGCCCAGCCCCGGTTCGACCGCATCATCAGGTAGAGGAAGAACGGTGCACCGATCAGGGCGGTGATGATGCCGAGCGGAATCTCGTTCGCCAGGATCGAGCGGGCGAGATCGTCGGCGAGCAGAAGATAGCTGGCGCCGATCAAGACCGAGGCCGGCAACAGCACGCGATAATCCGGCCCCACCAGCATCCGCGCCAGATGGGGAATGACGAGGCCGACCCACCCGACCATGCCGGCGATGGCGACCGATGCGGCGGTCAGAAGCGTGGCGCAGGTGATGATGATCCAGCGCAGGCGGACGGTTTCGGCGCCGAGGGCGTGGGCTTCCTCCTCGCCGAAGGCCAGCACGTTCAAATTCCAGCGCAGCAGGTGCAGCGGCACGAGGCCGATCACCATCGGGATCAACGCGAGCCCCAGGTCTTTCGGATTGATCGCCGACAGGCTTCCCATCAGCCACAGCGTGATCGCCGGCAGCTTCGAATAGGGATCGGCGGCATATTTGGCGAGCGACACCAGGGCGGTGAACACCGCGCCGATCAGGATACCGACCAGAACCAGCGTCAGGATGGGATCGCCGACGCGTTTGAGCCGGGCCGCGGCGAGGCATGTCAATCCAACCGCCGCAAGCCCGAAGCCGAAGGAGAGAAGCTCGATGCCGACGATCGACAGGCCGTAGAGGATCGCGGCGGCGGCACCGAAACCGGCCCCTGCCGAAGCGCCGAGAATATCCGGCGACACCATCGGATTGCGGAAAATGCCTTGATACGCCGCGCCTGCTGCGGACAGTCCCGCGCCGATCAGAATGCCGGCGGCAATGCGCGGCAAGCGCACCTGCAACAGGATTTGTCCGGCGACGCCGGCCTTGTCGGGGGCGGTGACGAGCTGCCACCACGTTTCCAACGGCACATCGTAGCGGCCAAGCCCCAGCGACCACCACGCCACCACGAGGAACATCGCGGTCAACGCGATCAGGGTGGCGCGGGCTGGCTTGCGGTTTGTCATCCAGCGATCCGGCGTTCGAGCGTTACCATCCGCGCGCCGCTGTCGAACAACTGGTGCTGGCCGCCCTGCTGGATCGTGCGCAGAACCTGCGGATCATCCTCGACCACCAGCCCGGCCAGCATGTCGATGCCGAAATCGTAGAGGATCGGCGTCAGCGGCGTGGTCGGGCCTGTCAGCACGATCCGGGCACCTTTGGCGAGCTGCAACAGCCGCGGCAGCGTCTTGTTGATCAGCGTCACCGCCGTGATGACGACGATGTCCTGGCCCGGAAGCACGAATTCGCAGGCCGGATCGGGCAGATCGCCGGGCTGAGGTTTGCGCTCGAGGATCGTCAGCTCACAGATGTCTTGCAGCGGTTCGAGGTCGCGGAAATGGCCGACCACCGCAACCTTCTTGCCGCGAAACGCCTCGCGCAGATAGTGAAAGCAGTTGGCGCTTTCGATGTCGGCGAGGGGCTTGCCGAAAGCGTTGGCTACCGCGGCCGGGGCATTGAAGGCGGCATTGATGGCGGCGACCCCGAGCGCCGCCTCATGGAAGTTCCACGATTTCGACAGCGCTGCAAGGTCGCGCAACGCCATACCGGCGTAGCGTCCGGCCAGCGGCAGCGAGGGCGTGCCGTCACCCGGCGCCATCGCAAGCCCGACGCCGGCGGCGCGGACCGCAAACCAGTGGAGCCCGCAAACGCAATCTTCCACACGCGCTGCGGCCGGCACGGCCTCGATCAGCGCCTCGTACAAATCCCACCGTGTGTCGCTCGATCCCATGGCCATCCGTCGTGATTGTCGCTGTCGTTTTAACAGAACACATGTCATTGGAGAACGACACTGGGGGGCGTGGGGGCGCGCAATGGTGCTAGAGACGGCTGTGGCGACGGTAGGTCGCAAGCCGGGACGGGTGCTTCTGCCCGGTAATAAGCCAGTCCGATTAAGGCCTGAGCACGCGACCGCCTCGATTTCCCGCGGCCATCGTCCGTGCTAAGACGGATGGTGTCACACGCACGGGTCCGGCATGCCTTCGCACAATCGTCTGCTTGAGATGCGCCAGAAGCGCGGCCTCGGTGCTGCCGAGTTGGCGTCCGACATCGGCGTGTCGCGCCAGACCATCTACGCGATGGAGGCCGGCAATTATGTCCCCAATACCACCGTTGCGTTGCGGTTGGCCCGGGTTCTGGGCTGCAAGGTCGAGGAGCTGTTCTTCATCGAGGAGGAGGCGCCGCCGCCGCCCGAAAGTCTCGATGCCATCCTGATCGCCGGATCGCAGCCGAGCTATGAAGGCCAGCCGGTCCAGCTCTGTCCCGTGAATGGCGAATTGATCGCGGTGGCGCCCGACAGTCTCGACTGGAGTCTGCCGCCGGCCGATGCAGTGCTGCTGAGCAAGCCGCGCATCGGCAAGCCCGTCCGCGTACAGCCTTTCCACGGCCATCTCGATCTGTCCAAGCGGCTGCTGGTCGCCGGCTGCGATCCCGGAATCTCGGTGCTGGCGCGACACCTGCGCCGGGCGGGCGTGGAACTGGTGGTGCTGAACCGCAATTCGACCGCGGCGCTCGATCTGTTGAAGCAGGGGCTCGTCCACATCGCGGGCTCGCACTTGAGCGATAGCGACGGGGGCGCGGCCGACAATCTCGGACCGGTGCGGCGGCTGTTCGACCGGCGCAGCGTCGCGGTGATCGGTTTCTCCAATTGGGAAATTGGCATCGTGACGCCGCGCGGCAATCCCAAGGCGATCCGATCGGTCGCCGATTTCGCGCGCAAGGGCGTCAAGATCGTCAATCGCGAGCCCGGCGCGGTGGTGCGGTTTCTTCTCGACGGCGAGCTTGAGAAGTGTGCGATCGCGCCCAAGGCGGTGCAGGGCTACGATACGCTGGCGCGCGGACATCTGCCGGCGGCAATGCAAGTGCTGGCGGGCGCTGCCGATTGCTGCATCGCCACCAAAGCGGCGGCACGGGTGTTCGGCCTCGATTTCGTGACCTTGGTGCGCGAGCGCTACGACCTGGTGCTGCGCAAGAAGCATCTCGACATGCCCGAGGTGCAGGCCTTGTGCGACACCCTCGGGCGGACGCAATTCCGCCAGGAACTCGAAGCGATGGGCGGCTACGATACCAGCCCCGCCGGAACGCAATTCGCCTGACGCTATTTGCCGATCATCACGTCCGACGCTTTGATGATCGCATAAGCGTCGTCGCCGACCGCCAGCCCAAGGTCATCGATGGCCTCGTTGGTGATCGACGACGTGATCACCATTCCGCTGCCGAGGTCGATGGTCACATGCGCGGTGGTCTGACCTTTGGTGACGGCGACGATCTTGCCTTTGAGCTGGTTGCGGGCGCTGAGTTTCATCGCGTTATAATCTCCAAATCCGGGGCGAATCTCACGGGATTCGTCAGCCGGTGCAAGCGGTGTCGTCGGCGCTGAGCGCTCGAAATGGCGGCACACAGCCTACGCCGTGGGCAATCGGCAGCGTAAAGCCAGCCCGCCGCGGCAATATGGCGGCCGTGATGGTATCAATTGCTGCGCATCGCGCGCTTGCACCGCTGGGACGGCGTGGCGCACTTCCTGCAAGATAGGACGCATAAAAAGAAGTCTTCGGGAGGACCGGCCGGCAAGCGACGGAGCGGTCATGCGTGCGGTCGTTATGGATCAGGGTCGTGCGGACCTTTTAGCTGCCCGCAATCGCGCCGAGATGGCGCTTGGCGGCATTTACGAGATTTCCAAACTGCTCGCATCGCCGAACCGGCTGGAGCCGACGCTGTCCGGCGTGCTGGCGCTGCTGTCCAGCTTCCTCGACATGCGGCATGGATTGATCGCATTTCTCACGCCCGACGGTGCGCCCGATCTCGTTGTCGGGTCGGGCTGGACCGAAACCAACGGCAAGACGTTTTTCGAGCGCCTGCCGGAGCGCGCCATCGGCCAGATCGTCGTCACCAAGATGCCGCTGGTGGTGCCCGACATCGCCCGCGATCCGATGTTCTCCTCGGTCGGTGCCGACCTGCGCCGCATGGAGGGCGAGATCGTGTCGTTCATCGGAGTGCCGATCAAGCAGGGCGATGTCGTCCTCGGCACCCTGACCATCGACCGCGTGCAAACTGCGACGCGGCCGGTGCCGTTCGACAGCGACGTTCGCTTCCTCACCATGGTCGCGAACCTGCTCGGTCAGGCATTGCGCTTGCACAAGGTGGTGGCGCAGGACCGCGAGCGGTTGCTCGCCGATCAGTCGCGCCTCGCCAAGGAACGCGAGGACGTGAAAGGGCACAGCGCCGCCACCGTCAAGGGGATCATCGGGCGCAGTTCGGCGCTGCAAGAGGTCTTGGAGAAAGTGCGGCGCGTGGCGCGGAGCAATTCCACCATCATGCTGCGCGGCGAAACCGGCACCGGCAAGGAGATGGTCGCCAACGCCATCCATCATCTGTCGCCACGCAAGAATGGGCCGTTCGTCAAGCTCAATTGCGCAGCGCTGCCGGAAACGGTGCTGGAATCGGAAATTTTCGGCCACGAAAAGGGCGCTTTCACCGGCGCCATCAACCAGCGCAAAGGCCGCTTCGAGCTGGCGCACGGCGGCACGCTGTTTCTCGACGAGATCGGCGAGATTTCGGGCGCGTTCCAGGCCAAGCTGCTGCGCGTTTTGCAGGAGGGCGAATTTGAGCGGGTCGGCGGCGCGCGCACGATCAAGGTCGATGTCCGTCTGGTCTGCGCCACCAATCGCGATCTCGAAGCCGAAGTCGCCAAAGGGGCGTTCCGCGCCGATCTCTATTTCCGTCTCGCGGTGGTTCCGATATTCCTGCCCGCCTTGCGCGACCGGCGCGAAGACATCGGCCCGCTCGCCAAGGAATTTCTCGGCCGCTTCAACCGCGAACACGGCACCGAGCTGACGCTCAACGCGGCGGCGCTGGCGATGCTGGAGTCCTGCTATTTCCCCGGCAACGTGCGCGAGCTCGAAAACTGCATCCGCCACACCGCCACGCTGGCGCGTACCAAGCTGCTCGCCGATGGCGATTTTCCCTGCCAGAAGGAAGGCTGCCTGTCGGCGATGCTGTGGAAGGGCGTCAAGGCGGAACCGCAGCGCGCCGCGCCGGTCGTGGCAATAGCGTCGACGCCGGTGGCGGACGCGGCGCCGGAACGGACCCATCTCGTCGAGGCAATGGAAAAATCGGGATGGGTTCAGGCCAAAGCGGCGCGGATGCTGGGGCTGACGCCGCGCCAGATTGGCTACGCCCTCAAAAAACACGGCATCCCGTTGAAGAAGTTTTGAACCATGACTCCGGACGCTGCCTATCGTTGGTTGATCGGTGAAAACGCAAGTTTCGAGGCGCATGTGCTGGCCTCGATCCTGGCGCTGTCGATCGCGGAAGCCGCCGCCGCCGACCAGCCGGTGCGCGACATGGCTGGCTACGACGGTATGCCGCTCGCGTTCGTTGCGCTGTTTCCGCAGGCTTATGGCTTGCTTGCGGCGGGGAGCGATGTGGTGCGCAGCGACGACGAAGCCTGCCTGCTGAGGCTGCTGCGGCGCGGCACCACATTGGGTTCGCCGCTGGACATGCTGCTCGCCGAACTGATCGCCCGTCGTGCGCAACGTCCCAATCACTTGTGGCAGGACCTCGGTCTGCGCGACCGGGGCGAGCTTTCGGCGCTGATGACGGCGCATTTTGCCCCGCTGGCCCGCCGCAACGCCGCCGACATGAAGTGGAAGAAGTTCTTTTTCCGAATGATCTGCCGCGACGCCGCCTACAATCTTTGCACCGCGCCGTCGTGCGGCGAGTGTTGCGACTACGATGCCTGCTTCAACGGAGAAACCGGTGAATCGCTGCTGGCCCATTTGCGCCGCTCGACAGAGAGCGTGACGTGATGTGTCGGGCGTTGTCGGGTTTCCGACAATGGCCGCGACAAAGCCGCGGCAACGCGCCGTTTCCGGCTGGCATCAACCTTGCTGCGTGTTGCGGCGACGGTTTTCACCGGAGGCTGCCGTGCACTGGGCCTATTTTGACAATGCCGCCACGACGCGGACCGATCCGGACGTGGTTCAGGCGATGCTGCCGTTTTTCGACCAGAGTTTCGGCAATCCGTCCTCGACGCACGATTTCGGCAAGGCGGCGGCAGCGGCGGTGGCCGAGGCGCGCCGTCAGGTCCAGAGCCTGATCGGGGCCGAGCACGACAGCGAAATCGTCTTCACCGCCGGCGCCACCGAGGCCAACAACGCGGCGCTGCTGCAATCGCTGCGGCGCGAGGAACGCAACGAGGTCATCACGACGACGGTGGAACATCCGGCCGTGCTGGCGGTGCTCGCCGATCAGGAAAAGCATGCCGGCATCGTGGTGCATCGCATCGGCGTCGATCGGCACGGCCGCCTCGATAGGACCGCGTTCCGGCGCGCCCTCAGCCGTCGGGTGGCGCTGGTGTCGGTGATGCTGGCGAACAACGAGACCGGAACGATATTCCCGGTCGCCGACCTGGCGGCGCTGGCGCATGACGTCGGCGCCGTCTTTCACACCGATGCCGTCCAGGCCGCCGGCAAAATCCCGATCGACGTCACGGCGACGAGCATCGATCTGCTGTCGCTGTCGGCGCACAAGTTCCACGGCCCCAAGGGCGTCGGCGCGCTCTATGTCAGGAGGTCGACCAAGTTCCGGGCGCTGATCCGCGGCGGACGGCAGGAGCGGGCGCGGCGCGCCGGCACCGAGAATGTCCCCGCCATTGTCGGACTGGGCAAAGCGGCGGAGCTGGCGGTGGCGCGGTTTGGCGAAAATCGGCTGGTGGCCGCCTTGCGCGACCGGCTTGAGCGCACAATTGTCGCCACGATCAACGGCGCCTTCGTGCTCGGCGATGGGCCGAACCGCGTGCCCGGCACCAGCGCCATCGCTTTCGATGGCGCCGATGGCGAGGAGATTCTGTTCCGTCTCAATCAAGCCGGGTTCGCGGCGTCGGCCGGTTCGGCGTGTTCCTCCGGCGCGATCGAGCCGAGCCATGTGGTGCGGGCGATGCGGGTGCCGTATTCCGCGGCGCATGGTGTGGTGCGGTTCTCGCTGTCGCGGGCCAACTCCGATGACGAGGTCGACCGGCTGCTTGGCGTTCTGCCCGAGATTGTCGCCGAGGCCCGCGCCGGTTCGCTGTTTGCCGCGGCCGAATAGGCGATGGTCGAGGAACGCGGGCACTCCACCAATCTCGTCGGCGTTCCGACCGGGCTGATCGCGTCGGCGGCGTTCAACGCCTATCCGGTGGCGCTCCACATCGCCGCGGTGCGCGAACAGAACCGCTCGCTGTTCAAGATGCTGGCCGAAGCCGACACGGCGGAGGTCGCGGCGGGCATGTTCGAGGCCTATATGGCGACCATGTTCGATCTCGACGATCAGGATCGCGATGGCCGCGGCCCGGCCCGCTTCCGGGCGTCGTCGTATCTGCGCCTGCTGCGCGGCTGGGGCTACGAGGCCAACTCGCCGGAAGGGGCGGTGCTGAAAGGCTGGGTGGAAAGCCGTTTCGGGCTGTTTCCGACTTTTCACAAAAAGCCGATCGATCGCTTTTCCGGCGATGCGTGGATCACCTATGTCGAAGAGAAAATGTCGAGCCGGTTTCATTCCAACGCCATCCAGGCTCAGCTCGATCTGTTGTACGAGTTCTGCCAGTGGTGTCTCGGCCGCTTCCATTCGGTCGGCCAGAAGCATGTCCAGCTCTACCGCGGCACCAACGCTTTCGAGGAGCAGAAGTTGATCAGCCGGATCGACAAGCAGCGCGTGGTGGTCAAGCTCAACAGCCTGCTGTCGTTCACCTCGGAGCGCGATCTGGCCGAGAGTTTCGGCGACATCATTCTGGAAGTCGATGTGCCGACGGTGAAGATCCTGTTCTACAACTCGCTGCTGCCGCGCCATGCCCTCAAGGGCGAGGGCGAATATGTCGTGATCGGCGGCGATTACGAGGCCCGGGCGCTCTATTACTGATGAAAATCGACGACAAAACAGTGATGGATCGCGCCCTCGGGGCCTATCTCGGGCTGGCGATCGGCGATGCGCTGGGAGCGACGGTGGAGTTTCTCACGCCGCGCGAGATCAAGCTGAAGTACGGCGAGCACAACAAGATCGTCGGTGGCGGCTGGCTCAAGCTGAAGCCGGGACAGGTAACCGACGATACCGCGATGTCGCTGGCGCTAGGCCGGGGATTGATCCGCAGCGACGGGTTCGAAGCGCGGACGGTGTGCGAGGAATTTGCCGCCTGGCTGCGGACGCGGCCGGTCGATGTCGGCAACACCTGCCGGCGCGGCATTGCCCGCTTCATCCATGATGGCACGACCGAAAAGCCTTACAACGACGGCGATGCCGGTAACGGCGCCTGCATGCGCACTCTGCCCGTGGCGCTCGCCAGTCTGCATTCGCCTTACGACTTCAAACGGTGGACGCTCGGCCAATGCCACATCACCCACAATCATCCGCTGTCGGATGCGGCGACGCTGGCGATCGGTACGATGGTGCAGGCGCTGGTGCTGGGGGGCGGCCCCAAGGAGGTGCGCGCCTTCGCCAATGCCTTGATCGCCGAGCACCGCAGCTTCAATTTCACGCCGTATCACGGCCTGTCGTCGCCCTATATCGTCGATACCATGCAGACCGTGCTGCATTACTATTTTTGCACCGACTCTTTTCGCTCTTGTCTCATTGAGGTGGTGAACCAGGGCGGCGATGCCGACACCACTGGCGCGATTGCCGGCATGCTGGCGGGCGCGACCTATGGCACCGACGGCATCCCCGATGACTGGCTGCGGCGGATGGACCCCAAGGTGACCGCCGAAATCCGCAGCCAGGTACCGGCGCTGGTGGCGCTCGGCGTCAGGATTCCAACCGTCGCGCTTCCAGGCTGACCGGCAGGCGCGTGTCGGGCGCCATGTCGGGGAGCTGGAACACCCAGCCGTTGGCAAGCGTGACGGTGCCGCCCCAGAGGCCGGGCTTTTCCGCCGCCACGACCTTTTCCTCAAGGTCCTTCTTGGCGACGTACACGGAATAGATGTCACCCGCCTTGCGCAGCATGATCTTCATGCGATCTCCAATTCCTTGGCCCGCATGCCGACCACCATGCCGCGGTCGAGGAAATCCACTTCGTAAATGAAAAAGCGCTGCAGGAAGGTGCCGATGGCGCGCACATAGCCGGTCTCGCCGGCCGCAATCAGCTCGTCGCCGACGCGCCGTCCGAGATAGCTGCCGTCGTTGCGCACCAGGCATCGCGCGCGCACCTTGTCGCCGACGCGGAAGGCGGGCGGGGCGTCGAGTTCGACGATCGCATCGTCGCTCATGCGGCGATGCAGGTTTTGGGCACCGGGCAGGCGGCGGCGCATTGCTGCGTCTTGTAGATGCCTTTGCACTCGGTGCATTTGCCGGCGATGATCTGGAACACCGCCCCTTTCGCCTTGATGGCGTTGTTGGGGCATTCGAATTCGCAGGACCCGCAGCCGGTACATTTCTCCGCAACGATCTTGAAAGCCATGTCCAGTCTCCTTGCTTAAGCCGACGCTGCCGCATCGTCGGTGCCGGCATAGCTGCCGTACCAGGTGATTGCCGAAGCCTCGATGTATTCGAACGCATAGTGATCGCTGGCGATGATGCCGGCTTCGGCCAGTCGCGCCCGCGGCCGTTCGCCGATCTTGGCGCACAACAGCGCCGTCACGCCCTCCAGCGCGGCCAGCGTATTGGCCATCGCATCGGCCTCGCCATGGCCGCCGACGCAATACTTGTCGGTGCGGCGATGGCCGACGAATTTGGCGCCGGCGCTGGTGACCTCGAAAATCTGGAATTCGTTGGCGTGGCCGAAATGGAGATTGATGCGGCCGCCGCCCTTGGTCGCGATGGCGACGAGAACGGGCGTTTCCGCATGCCGGTCGGGCTTCTGGGCCATTTCCTTCGCCTTCTGGCGGTCGGCGCGTTCGCGTTCGACCACCGAGAGATACATTTCGCGCTGGCGCGGATCGAACGGTTTCGGCGCCTCGATTTTGTCGAGGGAAAATTCGGCGCCGCGGTCTTCGCCGAGCAGGCCGACGGCATCGGCGCGGCACTGGCGGCAGTGGCGCATCAGCTTGGCATCGGTGCCGAGGCGGTCCTGGGCCGTGCGCAATTCCGCCGGCGTCGGACCGCGCTGACCGGTCAAGCCAAAATGCGTGCCGTGGGCGGGATCGGAAATCAGCGGCATGACGTTGTGCAGGAACGCCCCGCGCGCCCGCACCGCGGCGTTGACGTCGGCGAGATGGGCGTCGTTGATGCCGGGAATGAGCACCGAATTGACCTTGACCAGAATACCTTTCGCGGTCAGCGCCTCAAGGCCCTGCATCTGGCGCTCGTGCAGGATTTGCGCGGCGTCGCGGCCTTCCCAGCGGCGATGGCGGAAGAATATCCAGGGATAGATGCGCTCGCCGACCGCCGGATCGATCATGTTGATGGTGATGGTGACGTGATCGATGCCCATCGCGGCGATGGTTTCGACATGATCGGGCAGCGCCAAGCCGTTGGTCGACAGGCACAGCTTCAAATGCGGCAGCGCCTCTTTGATCAGCGCGAAGGTCCGGAACGTGTTGCTGGGCTGCGCCAGCGCGTCGCCGGGCCCGGCAATACCGACCACCGAAAGCTGCGGCACCTCGGCGGCCACCGCCAGCACCTTCCGCAGCGCCTGTTCCGGCGACAGCTTCTCGCTGACCACGCCCGGCCGGCTTTCATTGCTGCAATCGTATTTGCGGTTGCAGTAGTTGCACTGGATGTTGCAGGCGGGCGCCACCGCGATGTGCATGCGGGCGAAATAGTGGTGGGCGTCTTCGCTGTAGCAGGGATGATCCTGGATCTTGTTCCAGACCTCCGGCGCAAGATCGTCGGCATTCGTGCCGCAGGTACCGGTCGCGGCACAGCCGGTGCTCTTATGATCCTGGAAGCGTCCGATGCTCGATAAGGCGACGATGTTCTGCGTCATGTCCGGGGGCAGGAATGAACTTCGACCCTCCGGGTTGCACGCGGCATGCCAACGCTCGGCGGTCACCGTTTCCCCGATTTCGCAGCGACCAAGCGACAATCGCGTGCGACATACGACAATCGCGGCGCGGACCCGTCGGGCTTTGTCGGTTTTCCGACAACGCGACAAATCAGTGCGGGGCGCAGCGATGCGGGATTCCCGCGGTTTGGGCGCACAAACGCGAAAATGGGAAACTGGCACGGCGATTGCTCCTTGTCGTCGTGGGTTCGAGATTTCAAAGGAGCGTTTCATGGCAGCGTTGCGACAGATCGCGTTCTACGGCAAAGGCGGCATCGGAAAATCGACCACCAGCCAGAACACCTTGGCGGCATTGGCCGAGATGGGGCAGAAAATCCTCATCGTCGGGTGCGATCCCAAGGCGGATTCGACGCGCCTGATCCTGCACGCCAAGGCCCAGAACAGCGTCTTGTCGCTGGCGGCCGAAGCGGGCAGCGTCGAAGACCTCGAGATCGAGGATGTGCTCAAGGTCGGCTATCGCGGCATCAAGTGCGTCGAGTCCGGCGGTCCCGAGCCGGGCGTCGGCTGCGCCGGCCGCGGCGTCATCACCTCGATCAACTTCCTCGAAGAAAACGGCGCCTATGAAGGTGTCGACTACGTCTCCTACGACGTGTTGGGCGACGTGGTCTGCGGCGGCTTCGCCATGCCGATCCGCGAAAACAAGGCGCAGGAGATTTACATCGTGATGTCGGGCGAGATGATGGCGCTTTATGCCGCCAACAACATCTCCCGCGGCATCTTGAAATACGCCTCGTCCGGCGGCGTGCGGCTCGGCGGACTGATCTGCAACTCGCGCATGACCGACAAGGAACTCGAACTGTCGGATGCCATGGCCAAGAAGCTCGGCAGCAAGCTGATCCACTTCGTGCCGCGCGACAACGTGGTGCAGCATGCCGAACTGAGGCGCATGACGGTGCTCGAATACGATCCCGAAAGCCGCCAGGCCGAGGAATACCGCCAGCTCGCGAAGAAGATCCACGCCAACGGCGGCAAGGGCACCATCCCGACTCCGATCACGATGGACGAACTCGAAGACATGCTGATGGAATTCGGCATTCTGAAGCCCGAGGACGAAACCATCGTCGGTCAGGCCAAGAAAGCCGTCGCTTAAATTGCATCGCCAGGAGAACCCATAATGGAAGCGGAAGCCAAAGCAGCCCGCCGCCAGATGCTCGCCGATGTCTTGGCCGAATACCCGGCGAAGACGGGCAAGCGGCGCGCCAAGCATCTGAATGTCTACGACGAGGGCAATTCCGATTGCGGCGTCAAGTCGAACATCAAGTCCATTCCGGGCGTGATGACGGTGCGCGGCTGCGCCTATGCCGGTGCCAAGGGCGTGGTGTGGGGTCCGATCAAGGACATGGTCCACATCAGCCACGGCCCGGTCGGTTGCGGCCAATATAGCTGGGGTCAGCGCCGCAACTACGTCTCCGGCGCGATCACCGGCGTCAATTCCTGGGTGGTGATGCAGATCACCTCCGACTTCCAGGAGAAAGACATCGTCTTCGGCGGCGACAAGAAGCTGGTCAAGGTGATCGACGAGATCGAGGCCATGTTCCCGCTGAACAAGGGCATCTCGGTGATGAGCGAGTGTCCGGTGGGACTGATCGGCGATGACATCGAGGCGGTTTCGAAAAAGAAAAGCAAGGAACTCGGCAAGCCGATCGCGCCGGTGCGTTGCGAATGATTCCGCGGCGTGTCGCAGTCGCTCGGACACCACATCGCCAACGACGTGATGCGCGACTACATGATCGATCCGGCCGCGACCAAGGAAGAGCCAGGTTTCGAATCGACGCCCTACGACGTGATGATCGTCGGCGATTACAATATCGGCGGCGACGCCTGGGCCTCGCGCATGCTGCTGGAAGAGGCGGGGCTGCGCGTCATCGGCCAGTGGTCCGGCGATGCCTCGGCGGCAGAAGTCGAACGCGGCCCCAAGGCCAAGCTCAACCTGATCCACTGCTACCGCTCGATGAACTACATCTGCCGTCATATGGAAGAGAAGTATGGTGTGCCATGGATCGAGTTCAATTTCTTCGGGCCGAGTCAGATCGCCAAGAGTCTGCGCGCCATCGCCGAGCAGTTCGACGATACGATCAAGGAAGGCGCCGAGCGCGTCATCGCCAAATACCAGCCGATGATGGATGCGATCATCGCCAAGTACCGGCCGCGGCTCGAAGGCAAGAAGGTCATGCTCTACGTCGGCGGACTCCGGCCGCGTCACGTTTCGGATGCTTACGGCGATCTCGGCATGGAGGTCACCGCGACGGGCTATGAATTCGCCCACAGCGACGACTATCAGCGCACCACGCATTACATCAAGGACGGCACCGTGGTGTACGACGACGCGTCGGAATTCGAACTCGAGCGCATCGCCCAGACGCTGAAGCCCGATCTGGTCGGCTCCGGCATCAAGGAAAAGTACGGCACCCAAAAGCTCGGCCTGCCGTTCCGCCAGATGCATTCGTGGGACTATTCCGGCCCGTATCACGGCTATGACGGGTTTGCGATTTTCGCCCGCGACATGGACCTTGCCATCAACAATCCGATCTGGCGCATGCACAAGGCGCCGTGGAAGAAAGCCGAGTAACGACCGATGCCCCAATCCGCAGACCGCATCCTCGATCACGCGCGGCTTTTCAACGAGCCCGAATATCAGGACCTGTTCGCCCGCAAGCACGCCCTCGAATGCCGTCATCCGCCCGAGGTCGTCGACAAGCAGCTGGAATACACCAAGAGCTGGGAATATCGCGAGAAGAACCTCGCCCGCGAGGCGCTGGTGGTCAATCCGGCCAAGGCGTGCCAGCCCTTGGGCGCGATGTTCGCCTCCGTCGGCTTCCACAAGGCGCTCGCCTTCAATCACGGCAGCCAAGGCTGCACCGCCTATTTCCGCTCGCATCTGGCGCGCCATTTCAAGGAGCCGTGCGCGGCGGTGTCGACCTCGATGACCGAAGATGCGGCGGTGTTCGGCGGCATGAACAATCTGATCGACGGTTTGCAGAACGCCTACACCGTATACAAGCCCGACATGATCATCGTCTCGACCACCTGCATTGCCGAGGTCATCGGCGACGATCTGACCTCGTTCATCACCAATGCGCGCGAAAAGGGTTCGGTTCCGGCCGATTTTCCGGTGACCCAGGCGCACACGCCGTCGTTCGTCGGCAGCCACGTCAACGGCTACGACGCCGCTATCAAAAGCGTGTTCACCTACTTCTGGGATGGGCTCGAGCGCACGCCGGGCGAGGGCATCAACCTGATCCCCGGCTTTGATGGCTATGCGGTCGGCAACAATCGCGAGCTGAAGCGCGTCTTCAAGGAATTCGGCATCGACGTCACCATCATTTCCGACGTCTCGGATCAGTTCGACACGCCGACCGACGGCAAGTATCGCATGTTCGGCGGCGGCACCACGATTGCAGAGGTCAAGGCAGCGCTGAATGCCAAGGCGACCATCGCGATGCAGAAATACTGCAGCGACAAGACCGGCGAGCTGGTGACGCAGAAGGGTCAGGACTATGTGCCGCTGCATTACCCGCTCGGCCTCGGCGCCACCGACGAGCTGCTGATGAAGTTGGCGGACCTCACCGGCAAGCCGATCCCGGAAAGCCTCGAAATGGAGCGCGGCCGCCTGGTCGATGCGCTCGCCGACAGTTCGAACTGGCTGCACGGAAAAACCTATTCGGTGTTCGGCGATCCAGACTTCGTCTACGGCATGACGCGCTTCCTGCTCGAAATGGGCGCCGAGCCGATCCATCTCTTGTCGACCAACGGCGGCAAGGAGTGGGAAGCGGAGATGAAGGCGCTCTTGGCGACCAGTCCTTACGGCGCCAAAGCGCAGGTGTGGCCCGGCAAGGATTTGTGGGCGATGCGCTCGCTGCTCGCCACCGAGCCGAGCGAATTCGTCATCGGCTCGACCTACGGAAAGATCTTCGAGCGCGATCTCGGGATTCCGCTGATCCGGCTGACGTTCCCGATCTTCGACCGCCACCATCACCATCGCTTTCCAACCTGGGGGTATCAGGGCGGATTGCGCGTGCTGGTGACCATCCTCGACAAAATTCTCGACAAACTCGACCAGGACACGATCAAGACCGGCATATCGTTCGACATGGTGCGCTGATACGCGATGCTGCAGCCCAAGCTCCAACACCTGTTTGAGGAACCGGCCTGCGCCAGGAATCGGGCCAAGGACAAAGAGCTGCGCAAGAAGGGCTGCGGCGGCAAGCCGCTGGCGCCGGGCAATACCGCCGGCGGCTGTGCCTTCGATGGTGCCAAGATCGTGCTGCAGCCGATCGCCGATGCCGCCCATCTGGTGCATGGGCCGATTGCTTGCGAAGGCAATTCCTGGGACAGCCGCCATTCCAAGTCGTCGGGGCCGATGCTGTACCGCACTGGCTTCACCACCGACATCGGCGAACTCGACGTCATCTACGGCGGCGAGAAGCGGCTTTATCGCGCCATCAAGGAAATCGCGGAACGCTACGATCCGCCGGTGATTTTCGTTTATCAGACTTGCGTCACGGCGATGATCGGCGACGATATCGAGAAAGTCTGCGCCGCGGCGACTGAGCGGCTCGGGCGGCCGGTCATACCGGTCAACGCGCCGGGCTTCGTCGGCAAGAAGAATTTCGGCACCAAGCTGGCGGGCGAGGTGCTGCTGAACCACGTCATCGGCACCGAAGAACCGGACGAGACCACGCCAACCGACATCAACCTGATCGGCGAATACAATGTCTCCGGCGATCTGTGGAACGTGACGCCGCTGTTCGCCCGCCTCGGTATCCGGCTGGTGACGGCAATCACAGGCGATGCGCGCTTTCACGACATCACCAAGGCCCATCGCGCCCGCGTCAACATGATGGTGTGCAGCCAGGCGCTGATCAATGTCGCCCGCAAGATGGAGGAGCGTTGGGGCATTCCGTGGTTCGAGGGCTCGTTCTACGGCGTTCCCGAAACCTCGAAATCGCTGCGCACGCTGGCGGCCATGCTGGTGGCGCGCGGTGCTCCCGCCGATCTGATCGCCCGCACCGAAACGTTGATTGCGGCAGAGGAAGCGCGGGTCACTACGGCGTTGGCCGAGATCCTGCCGGGGCTCGCCGGCAAGAAGGTGCTGCTCTACACCGGCGGGGTGAAATCGTGGTCGATGATCGCGGCGCTCAAATGGGCGGGCATGACGGTGATCGGCACCTCGGTGCGCAAGGCGACCGAGGACGACAAGACCCGCGCCAGCGCCCTGATGGGCGAAGAGGGCGATCTCTACGAAAACCTGCCGCAAGCAAAGATGTACGAAAAGCTGAAAGCCGGCGAGGCCGACATCATGCTGTCGGGCGGGCGCACGCAATACGTGGCGCTGAAAGCCAAGGTGCCGTGGCTCGATTCCAACCAGGAGCGCCACACCGCTTATGCTGGGTACGACGGCAACATCGCGCTGCTCACCGCCATCCATCGCGAGCTCACCAGCCCGATCTGGGCCCAGGTGCGCGCCGCGCCGCCGTGGGAGGAAAGCGATGGCTGAAGCCAAGCCGGTCACCATCAATCCCTTGAAGCTCAGCCAGCCGCTCGGCGGCGCCACCGCCTTCATGGGCCTCGACGGCTGCTTGCCGATGCTGCATGCGGCGCAGGGCTGCACCGCCTTTGCGCTGGTGCTGCTGGTGCGCCATTTCCGCGAGGCGATCCCGTTCCAGACGACGGCGATGAACGAGGTCACGACCATCCTCGGCGGCCACGACAATCTGGAATCGGCGATCCTCAATATCGTCGCGCGTGCCAATCCCAAGGTGATCGGCATCTGCTCGAACGGCCTCACCGAAGCGCGCGGTGAGGACATCAAGGGCGACCTCAAGCTGATCCGCGCCCGCCATCCCGAGCTGGCGGATGTGGCGCTGATCCACGCCCAGACGCCCGATTACACCGGCTCGTTCCAGGATGGCTGGGCGAGGGCGGTGGAAGCGATCATCGACCAACTGGTCGAGCCGCTGCCGGGAACCAATCTGCGCCAGGTGAATATTCTCGCCGGCGCCCATTTGACGCCCGCCGACATCGAGGAAATCCGCGACACGGTGGAAGCATTCGGCCTTTCCGCCATCATCCTTCCCGATCTTTCCGGTTCGCTCGACGGCCATGTCGCCGACAGCTGGGTGCCGACTACGCTCGGTGGCACCACGCTCGCCGACATCCGCCGCATGGGCCGGTCCGTCATCACGTTGGCACTGGGGTCTGCCATGGAGCCTGCCGCGCGCGCCCTCGAAACACGCGCAGGCGTTCCGGTCGAGACGTTTCCCCGCCTCACCGGGTTGCTGGCCTGGGATAAATTCATTGCTGCCCTGGCCAGGATTTCCGGCAGGCCCGTGCCGCAGGCCATCCGGCGTCGCCGCAGCCAACTGCTCGACGCGATGCTGGATGGCCATTTCTATTTTGGCCAGAAGAAAATCGGTATCGCCGCCGAGCCCGACCTGCTGTCGGCGCTATCGACCTTCCTCGCCGACATGGGCGCGACCATCGCGGTCGCGATATCGCCCACCAGCAACGCGGTTCTGAAGGATGTTCCGGGGGCGCGCGTCGGCGATCTCGACGATCTCGAACGGGCGGCGACGGGCTGCGATCTGATCGTCAGCCACAGCCACGGCCGGCGTGTGGCCGAACGGCTCGGGGCCGAATTTTTCCCCGCCGGTTTTCCGGTGTTCGACAGTCTGGGCGCGGCGCATCGGCTGAACGTCGGTTATCGCGGCGCCCGCGATCTCATTTTTGCACTCGGCAATCTCTTTATCACCGCGAAGACAGGAGGCGACCATGCGGCGGCTGCACCTCATTGAAACGACCAGCGAGACCGATCCGGGGCCGGCGTCCGGCGCCTTGAAGATCGCCTTCGCCACCCAGGATCTGCATCGGGTGGATGCCCATTTTGGCAGTGCGCCGGCGATCGTGATCTACGAAGTGGGACCGAGCGACTATCGCTTCGTCGAAGCGGTGCAGTTCGAGCAGGTGTCGAACCAGAACGGCGTCCACATCGATGAACCCGAAAGCGATGACCGTATCGGTGCCAAAGTGGCCGCGATCACCGGCTGCGCCATGCTGTTTTCGCTCGCCATCGGCGGCGTTGCGGCGGCGCGGGTGGTCAACAACAAGGTCTATCCCTTGAAGCTGCCGCAGCCCGAAGCCATCACCGACGTGATCGGCCGCGTCCAGACGATGATGAACGGTACGCCACCGCCGTGGCTGCGCAAGCTGCTGGGCCAGCCCGCAGCATCTTTTTTGGATGAGTGAGGCGCGCGTGCCGGAGCTGGGTCCTTTCTGCCGCGAGTTGGTGCGCCAAGTTCGCGCCCGCGACACCTATGACTTGTTCAACGGCAAGCCGGACGCCGATCTGCTGGCGCCGTTCGTAGTCGAAAAATCGCAAGTCCCGATCATCGGCAATCCCGATCCCCGGCTGATCGAACGGCTGGAGCAGTTCTATGCCGCCGTGGCGTTGGCGATCGAGCAACGCAGCGGGATCATGGCGGCGCCGTTGCTGCATGTCAGCGGCGAAGGCTTCGGGCGCGTGGTGCTGACCTGCGGCCGTCTTGTGGCGGTGTCGAAAACGCTGCGCGACGTGCATCGCTTCGGCTTCGCCAGCGTGGAAAAGCTGGAAGCGGCGGGATCGGCGCTAGTCGAAGACGGCCTGCAATGGATCGAGAAATTTCGCGATGCCGCCACGGCGGACTAATCAGGGGAGAGTGTGATGGCTGAGTTTGTAACCCGGGCCGGAGTGCCGTGGGTGCCGGTGTATCTGCTGGCGATCGAGGGCAGCGAATGCCTCGGGTGCGGGCGTTGCTACAAGGTTTGCGGCCGCAAGGTGCTGACCCAGGTGCCGCTCGACGAAGACGGCAATGTCGCCGAGGACGAGGAGGACATCGAGCGCTACGTGATGACGGTGTCCGATCCCGGCGATTGCATCGGCTGCGGTGCCTGCGCCCGCGTCTGCGCCAAGACCTGCCAGAAGCACGGCAGCGAGCCGCTCGCTGAGGCCGCGTAGGAAAGGCGACAAAGCGTGTGTCGGGTTTTGTCGGATTCGGCGAAAACGCCAGCCAATCCGCGGCTCCGCCGGTTGGCAAGCGGCTTGCTTAGGATGAGACAACACAGGAGGCCGCCATCCTCGACCTGACACCAAACGCGATTTCCGCCATCCGCACCCTGATAGCCGGCGCGGGCGACGACGACACGCTCGGTATCCGGATCGCGGTGTGCGGCTCGGGCTGCGGCGGACTGTCGTACCAGATGGGGCTCGAAAGCGAAGCGCGCGACGGCGACGCCGTCATCCATTGCGGCGACGTGATGGTGTTCATTGATGAAGAGTCGAAGCCCTGGCTGCAGGGCACTTGCGTCGATTTCTGCGACAGCCCGGCCGCCGGCTTCGTGTTCGACAATCCCAATAGCTGCGGGTCCTGCGGTAGTCGCACGCGCTGCGGAGGCGTGTGATGCTGGACGGACTTGTCAGCGAACCCGTTTCCGCCGTCGCGGCTCCAGGCGCCAGGCTCTACGATCTCGTAGAGAAGGCAGTCGCAGAGCTGAAGCCGCATCTGAACCGCGACGGCGGGGACATCGAGCTGATCGCCGTCGACGGCGACATGGTCGTGGTCGATCTGACCGGCAATTGCTCCGGCTGCGTGCTGGCATCGGTGACGCTGGCGGGCGTTCGCAAACGCCTGATCGAACTCGTCGGCCGGCCGCTGCGGGTGGTGCCGCTGTCGGCCACCACCATCCCCCGCCCGGAGGCGCGCCAATGAGCGTGGTCGTCAACGACACCACCTTGCGCGACGGCGAACAGGCCGCGGGCGTCGCCTTCCGCCGTGCCGAAAAACTCGACATCGCGCGGGCGCTGGACGCGGCCGGGGTGCCCGAAATGGAAGTCGGCATTCCGGCGATGGGCGAGGATGAACAGGACGATATTCGTGCCGTCGCGGCGCTCGGGCTCACGGCGCGGCTGATCACCTGGTGTCGGATGCGCGACAGCGATCTGGAGGCGGCCCTGCGCTGCAACGTCGGCATGGTCAATCTGTCGATGCCGGTGTCGGACCAGCAGCTCGAGAAGAAGCTCGGCAAGGATCGCGGCTGGGCGTTGGCAGAAATCGACCGGCTGGTGCGCCGTGCCCGTGGCGAAGGGCTCGAGGTCGCCGTCGGGGGCGAGGATTCCTCGCGCGCTGATCTCGATTTCGTCATCACCGCCGCTCGCATCGCGCAACAGGCCGGTGCCCGCCGCTTCCGTTTCGCCGATACGCTGGGGATTCTCGATCCCTTTGCCACCCACGCAATTTTCAAACGCTTGCGCGCGGCGCTGACCTGCGAACTCGAAATTCACGCCCACGACGATCTTGGCATTGCCACTGCGAATTCGCTGGCGGCGGTGCTCGGCGGGGCAAGTCACGTCAACACCACCGTCAACGGCCTGGGCGAGCGCGCCGGCAATGCGCCGCTGGAAGAAGTGGTGATGGCGCTGCATCATCTTTATCACCGCGACACCGCCATTACGCCGCGCCGGCTGCCGGAAATCTCGCGGCTGGTGGCCGAGGTCTCGGGTCGCCCGGTCGCCGCCGGCAAGAGCATTGTCGGTGAAGAGGTGTTCAGTCACGAATCCGGCATCCACGTGCATGGATTGCTGCGCGACCGGCGCAATTATCAGAGCCTCGATCCCGGCGAACTCGGCCGCGAACACCGGCTGGTGCTCGGCAAGCATTCGGGGGTTGCAGCCGTATGTCATGCGTACAGCGAGCTGGGCATGGCGCTTGACGAGACCGCCGCGCAACAAATCCTGAACAAGGTCCGCCGCTTTGCCACCGGCGCCAAGCATGCTCCGGGGCCCGGCGAACTCCTGCGCTTTTACCGCGAGGTGCAGCCATGACCGCATTAACCGAAGACCTTGAACGGCTGTCGAGCGCCGAGGATTTCTTCAGCTACTTCGCTGTCGACTATGACCCGCGCGTGCTGGCGGCATCGCGGCTGCACATCCTGAAATGCTTCCACGACAAATTGGCCGCGGTGGCGGGTCTGGATCTGATGGACGAGCCCGCCCGGCGCGCCGTCTATCGCGAGCAGCTTGCTGCCGCCTACGCGACGTTTGTTACCGGCTCGGCGCTGACGGAGCGGGTCTTCCCGCGTCTGCGGCATGCGCGGGGTGCGTTTGTGGCGCTGTCGGCCGTAGGCGCGCGCACTCCCGGGTGAGGTCGAACTTTCGCAAGTAAGACGCTATCGCATGCGCCAGCGCCGCTACAATCAGGCGTCTGCGACGCTGCGCCATTCTCGCCGAACGCGTTCGCCGAATTAGTGTAAAGCAAAGTGATTCAGCGGCGCTCTCATGCAGGACGGTGCGAAAGTCTGGCAAGCGAGGATCGGCCGGTCGCGGATGACCGGCTGGCGGGCGTTCCTGCTGGCGGGCGTGGTGCTGGCGGTCTCGCAGGGACCGTTGCGCGGTTTCGCCGTTTCTCACGCAGCCGGCTTGCAGCAGAGTGGATTGGCGGCCGCCGTCATGGCCCGGACCGCGACCTATCTGATCATCCTGTTGCCAATGGTCGTCTGGGCGCTGGTATCGTCGCGATGGCTGGAGCGACGCGCCCGCGTCGCCGGGCCGATGTCGGTGTGGACGGCACTGGCGATCGGTGTGCTGGTCGCGGTGCTGGCGTTCGCGCTGGTGCTGTTCATGCTGGTCGTCACCCAGTGCCTCGCGCTCGAGCACGCCATTGAGGCGCCCAGTGCTGCGACCTGGCTCGGGGTCGGTCTGGCGGCCGGATTGGTGGCGTTCCAGGCCGGGGCCGAGGAGATGTTCTTTCGCGGCTGGCTGCAGCCGATCCTGCTGAAACGCTGGGGTGTGTGGCCGGGCGTTGTCGCCACATCGGCGCTGTTCGTCGTCGCCCATTCGGTTCTGCTCCATGGCTGGCTCGGCGTCGTCAACGTCTTCCTGGCGGGGATGCTGTTCGGCCTACTGGCGCTGCGGACCGGCAGTGTGGCGGCGGCGTTCGCGGCGCACGGTGTCTGGAACTGGCTCGAGCAATCGGCGGTCGGTCTGACGCCCAATCCCGGTGTCGATCCGCTCGGCAGTTTCCTCGATCTCAAGATCGTCGGTCCCGACATGATCGGCGCCGGTGCCGATGAATTGACCGGCTCGCTGTATGTCACGCTGATCTTCACGATCTTCGTGGTGATCCTGATCGCCCTGCCGGATCTCGTCACATCGAACGCAGGCGCAAAGCGTCAATCCGGTCGCGTTCGCGAACGAAGCGCTTCAGCCCATCGCCCGTAAGCGGAGGCGCCAAGTCCTGCTTAAATGTCGCCGGATCGATCTGCTGGCCGCCGACGATCACCTCATAATGCAGATGCGGGCCGGTGGAGATGCCGGTGTTGCCGGAAAAGGCGATGACGTCGCCCTGACGCACCCGCGTGCCGACCGCGAGCTTGGCGGCAAACGCCGACAGATGGGCGTAGGCGGTGGCGAGCTGGCCGGAATGATCGATGCGGACGTAGTTGCCGTGATCGCCATGCGGACCGACCCAGCCGATCACACCGTCGCCAGAGGCATAGACCGGCGTGCCGATCGGAACGCCGAAATCGACGCCTTTGTGCATGCGGGTGAAACCGAGCACCGGATGCTCGCGCATCCCGAAGGTGGAGGTGACGCGGCCGCCCTGGACCGGCGTGCGCATCAGGCTGCGGCGGGCCGAGCGGCCTTCGGCGTCGTACCAGTCCGCCGGCGCATCGGGTGTGGGCTGGAAGCGATAGATCGCCTTCGATTTTGCCGCCGTCACCAGCGAGACATAATAGAGCCGCGGCGGTCCGCCGTTGGCCGGCTTATCGGCGCCGACCGCGACTTCGAACACGTCGCCGGGATGAATGTCACGGACGAAATCGAAATCATAGGCGAGAGCGCCGGCGATCTCGGCCACCAGGCGGTCATCGACGCCGGCCGCCACCGCCGAACTGTAAAAGGTCTGCTCGTCCATCTCGCCGCGAAACAGGCGCAGGCGTGTCGCCGCCGGCTGGGCGGCGTGAACGGCCGGACGGGGCGAAACGGCGGGGTGGCGGCCTGCCAAAACAACGATGAGGGCGGCGGCAAATGCGCCCAGTCCACAGCCGATCAGCGCGACTCTTGGCCAAGTCCTCGACGCAGGCTTTGGCCTCTCGGCCGGCGTTTCCGGGGACTGAGGACGCTTCCAGGTGCTAGGGTCATAGGATGGCGATGCTGCCGCTTTGCCCTGTGAGTCTTCGGGAATTGACATTGCCATACGATCCGAATACGCGACTTGAAGTCGTAGTTACGTGAAGACTAGGACATGTCAGCGTCAAAAAGAACCGGACAATTCTGAATCTTCTGGTCAATTATGCACCGGGTCCTGGGCACAGCATTACTTTTCCGAACTCGCCAATCTGCTACACTTTGACCAAACAAGACGGGGGCGAATCGATGGCGCGCGATGAACTGCGTGTCGCCTGGCGCGAAGGACTTCTGCTTCGGCCGCAACATTTCCAGCAGCAGGAACGCTATTTCGACGCCCTGTCGCGGAGCCGCACCAATGCCGTCCGGCCGTATCCGTATGGAATCCTGAGTGCGGCAATCAGCGAAAGCCATGCCGCGCTCGGCAAATTTGCGCTCGAGCAGTGCAGCGGCGTGCTCGCCGACGGCACCCCGTTCGCAATCCCGGCCGACCAGCCGCCGCCGCCGCCGATCGACATTCCCGGCGATGCCCACGACGTCCAGGTCTATCTCACCCTGCAATCGCGCATTCCCGGTTCGACCGACTATGTCGACAGCGACCGGGCCCGGCCCGACGTTCGCCTGCTGGTCGGCGAGCAGGAGGTTCACGACAGTTTCTCGGCCGAACGCAATCCCGAACCGGTCGAGACTGCCAGTCTCAATCTCAATTACGGCGTGACACGCGAGCAGATCGAAGGCCGCATCTGCTTGCCGGTGGCGCGCATCCAGGAAGTCGTCAACGGCCAGGTGATGTTCGACAAGCGGCACATTCCGCCGTTGCTCGACGCGCGGGCCTCGTCGCGATTGTCAGGCTTCCTCAATGACGTGATCGGCCGGCTCGATCAGCGTCTCGACGAGTTGTCGGTGCGCGCAGTGGAAGCGACCGAAGGCGGCTCGGAAACGTTCGCCAATTTCCTGCTGCTGCAGCTGTTCAATCGCGTGCGGCCGGAATTGCAGCATCTGCGCGCGCTGCCGGTGGTGCATCCCGAGCGGCTGTACCAGTGCTTCGCCTCGCTGGCGGGCGAACTGACGACCTTCAGCCGGCCCGAACGGCGTTCGCCGCCGATCCCCGAATACGATCACGAAAACCTGCAGCTGGTGTTCGAGAACGTGTTCGACAGCATCCAGAAATCGCTGTCGATGATCATCGACCGCGCCGCCGGGCTGGTGAAGCTGGAGGCGATCGGGGCGGGCAGCTACACTGGCACGATTACCGACCACGACCAGTTTAAATCCTGCCAGTTCTATCTCGCCGTTTCGGCCGCGACCCCGGCCGAAAACCTCAGGCGCAATCTGCCGTCGGTGGTCAAGATCGGCGCCATCCAGAAAATGCGCGAGATCGTGTCGTCGGCGCTGCCCGGCGTGCCGATCGTGCACATTCCCAATCCTCCGCCGCAAATCCGCGTGCTGCCGGGCTTCGTCTATTTCGAACTCGATCGCAGCGCCCGCGACTGGCAGGAACTGGCGACGGCACCCGCGCTCGGCATCCACGTCGCCGGGGTGTGGCCCGAGCTGAACCTCGAACTGTGGTGGGTCAAGAGGACACTGCGATGAGCGGCCAAGACGGCACGCCGCCCAGCCGGACGGTGATTTTCCGTGCCTCGCCCCTGCAGGAACTGAAAGACAAGCCGGCGCCGGCCGCAAGTTCGGTCGGCGCTGCCGCAACACTGGCCGCCGAAGCCGACGATATCCCGTCGCCCGCCGCCGCAAAGCCGCGCAACCGCCTGCTGTTCGCCGCGGAGTCGCTGCTGTCGCTGCTCGGCAGCGTGCGCGCCGCCCGCGCCCGGATCGAACTGCCGCGCCTGCATAAGCTCGTCGCCGACGCCATCGCGGCGTATCGGGCCGAGATTGCACCCAACTATTCGGAAGAAATCGTCCGCCGTGCCAGCTACGCCCTGTGCGCGACCGCCGACGACGTGGCGCAGAACCTGCCGGGCCTGGAGAGCGATGCGGCGGAATGGGCGCGACGCTCGATGGTGGTGCGCTTCTTCGGCGAGAACATCAGCGGCGACCGTTTCTGGATGCTGCTCGACGATATGACCGCGCAGCCGCCGCAGTATCTCGAACTGCTCGAACTCTATCATGCCTGCATGGCGTCAGGCTTCGAGGGGCGCTATCGCGTTTCCGGCGGCGCTCCCAAGCATGTCGCCGAGATGCAGCGGACCTATCGCCTGCTGGAGCACACGCGCCAGCTTTCGGCCAACGAACTGTCGCCGCGCTGGCGTGGCGTCGCTTCCGAGATGGCCTCGGCCTCGTTCTGGACGCCGCTGCTGGTCGGTGTCGGGGTTGCCGCGCTGGTGCTGACGCTGGTCTATATCGGGCTCAGGGTTTCGCTATACCAGAGTGCGGCGCCGACGGTGGCTGCGATGCAGGCAATCGACACCCAACCGCCGCTGAAGCTCGGCCGCAGCGCGCCGCAACTGGCGCCGGTGACGACCGGGCAGGTGATGCGCATCCGCCAGTTCCTGGCGCCGGAAATCGAGCACAAGCTGGTGGAGGTGATCGAAGATGCCTCCACCGTCCGCGTACGCGCGACCGCGCCGCTGCTGTTTGATTCCGGCCGCGCCGATCTGCGCAAGGAGCATTACGACCTGTTCGGCCGCATCGTCGCGGCGCTCGACACCGAAGCCGGGCCGGTGCAGGTGCAGGGCTATACCGACAGCGAGCACATGTCGTCGGTGCTGTTCCCCGACAATCTCACCCTGTCGCAGGCGCGCGCCGACAACGTCGCCAAGATGGTGCGCCGCACCATCAAGGACCCGTCGCGGGTGTCGTCGCAGGGCTTCGGCGAGACCCATCCGCTGACCGGCAACGACACGCCCGAAGGACGGGCGCGAAACCGGCGCGTGGAAGTCGTGATCCGGAGGAGCGATCACTGATGGCGCGGCGCATTTTTGGCAATTGGTGGGTCGTTTCGCTGATCGTAGCAGCGCTGGTGATCGTGCTGCTCGCGGTGCTGGCGCCGCTGGTGCTGGCATTTTTCGCGCATTGGTCGGTGCGGCTTGGCATCGTGCTGCTGGTGGTGATCGTATGGGGCGCGCTGGCGGCGTGGCACCTGCTCGCGGCGAAAAAAGCCTCCGACCGGCTGCAGAAAAAGCTCGGCATCGAACCCGAACGAACCCTCAAGGAAGGTGACGTGCTGGCGGAGCGGATGCGCGACGCGCTGGCGACATTGCGCGAGGGTGGACGCGGCGCCAGCCTCTATCGGCTGCCTTGGTACATCATGATCGGCCCGCCGGGCGCGGGCAAGACGACGGCGCTGCTCAATTCCGGCCTGCGCCTGCCGGTCGACGTCAGCGACATGCACGGCATCGGCGGCACCCGCAACGTCGAATTCCTGATTTCCGACGAAGCTGTGATTCTCGACACCGCCGGCCGCTACACCACCCAGGATTCCGACGCGGCGGAGGATCATCTCGCCTGGCTGCAACTGCTCGACTTGCTGCAGGCCAATCGGCCGCTGCAGCCGATCAACGGCGTCATCGTCGCCATCGGGCTCGATGACATCGCCGGCGCAGGCGCGCAGGCGCTCGAACGCCACGCCGGACTGATCGAGGCACGGCTCAACGAACTGCAAGACGGCCTGAAAGTGGAAGTGCCGGTCTACGTGCTGTTCACCAAGGCCGATCTGGTCGCCGGCTTCTCCGAATTCTTCGACGACCTCGACGTGGAAGGCCGTCGAGCGGTTCTCGGGGTGACGCTGCCGTGGAAAGGCGCGGTGGCGGTCGACGCCGACGTCCTCACGGCGCATTTCGACGAACTGGTGCAGGCGATCGATGCGCGCACCGCCAAGCGGCTTGAAGACGAGCGCGATGCCCGTCGCCGCGGCCTGATCGTCGGCTTCCCGGCGCAATTGGCGGCGCTGCGCTCGCGGCTTCTGTTCCTGATGGACCGCATCTTCGCCCACAAGAGCCGCAAGGCGCCGTTCGCCTTCCGCGGCTTCTATTTCACCAGCGGTGTCCAGATGGGTATGCCGTTCGATCGCGTGCTTGGCAGGGTGGCGGCGCTTTATGATGCTGCTCCGGCGGCGGCGCAGGGGCGAGGGCGGGCGTTCTTCATCAATCGCTTGCTCAAGGATGTGGTGATCGGCGAGGCCGGACTGGTGCGGCGCTCAAAGGCGATCCTGGCCAAGCAGCAGCGCACGATCTTTGCCGGAGCGGCCGCGATCGCCGCGGTCTGCCTGCTGTTCATGACGCTATGGACGGTCAGCTATTTCAACAATCGCGCCTGGGTGGCGGCCGCGCTCGATGGCGCCAACGCCGTGCGGACCGAACTCGACAACGAGCACGTCAATTTGTTCGAAGTGCGCGACACCGATCCCGATGCGGCGCAAGTACTGCCGTCGTTGCGGGCGTTGAAGGACCTTCCCGGCGGCTATGGCGAGCGTCACGGCTCCGGACATTCGATCTGGGCGACCTTTGGGCTGTATCAGGACAGCGTCGGGCGGCTGGAGGAACTCACCTATCTCGACATCGCCCAGCGCGTACTGCTGCCGCGGCTGATGTTGCGATTGGAACAGCGGCTGCGCACCGATCAGTCCGACCGGCTGGCGAGCTACGACACGCTCAAGGTCTATCTGATGGCGGGCGGCCAGGCACCCGAGCTGGACGCCGATTTCATCCAGAAATGGGCCACAGCCGATTGGGCCGGCGGCGTTTATCCCGGCAGCGATGCCCAGCCGGTGCGCGACGAGCTTTCCGCCCATCTCGGCGCCGTGCTGCACGATCCGCAATTCGGCCAGTTGTGGGATGGCGGCACGGCGCCGCTCGATGCCGATCTGGTCGCCAACGCGCGCACCGTCGTGGAAGGCATGCCGATGGCCGATCGCGCCTATGCCATCCTCAAGCAGAAAGCGATGGCGGGGAGCGGCGATCCCTGGCGCGCGGATGGGGTTCTCAGCCCCGGTGTCGCCAAGGCCTTTGCCAACGGTCAGGCGGTGACGGCGCTGAGCGTGCCGTATCTTTTCACCAAAGAGGGCTATTGGCGCGCCTATCAGACCAATCTTGCCACCGTCGAGCACGATCTGCAGAAGGATGCCTGGGTGCTCGGCCCCGACAAGACCAAGCTGGCGACGGTCGCCTCGTTCCAAAACCTGCGCCGCGGCGTTGCCGACAATTACGCCCGCGACTACATCGATATCTGGCGCAAGGTGCTCGCCGGTGTTGCGCCCGGGCCCTATTTCGACGACATGGTGGCGCTGTCAGCCGCGGTATCGCAGCCCTCGCCGATCAAATTGATGATGCAGGAGGTCGATCGCAACACCTTCTTCGACAAATCGAAGGCGGCCAACGTCGCCCAGCGTCTGGTGCCGCAGGCTGCGTCGGGATTGATCCCGCAAGGCGACAGCAACGATGCGGCGGGGATGATCTCGGCGGCGTTTTCCAGTTTGCATCTCTACGTCAACGGCAAAGCGGAACCTTCGCTCGACGATTTCCTCGTCAAGCTCGCCGCCGCGTCGCAGGCACTGTCGCGCGCGAATAATCAGGGTGCTGATCAGACCGCGGTGCCGGCCGCCGTCGCCGATCTGAAACGGGCCGCCGACATGGCGCCGCGCGATCCGCCGGAGCTCGGCAAGTTCCTGGTCGCCGCGTCGGTGCAGGGCGACAGCGCCCAGACGGCACAGATCCAGACCTCGGCGACGACCACCTACGGCCAGACGTTGCTGCCCGCCTGTCGCGCGGTGACCGAAAGCCGGTATCCCTTCGTCACCAATGCCAGTAACGAAGCGACCGTATCCGACCTGATGCCGGTGTTCGGGCCGGGTTCGCAGTTCGACAGTTTCGTCACCAGCCAGTTGCGCGGTCACCTCGATATGGCCGGGCCGGTGTGGCACTGGCTGCCGTCGGACCGGGTCGCGGCCGGCTTCGATCCGCAAACTCCGGCGCAACTGCAGAAGATCGACGCCTTGCGGACCCTGCTGACGACCGGCGTCCAGGCGAAGATCGAAGCGGTGTCGTTCGGCGGTACCATCACCGCGGCGGAGTTCTTCGCCGGCGGGACGCCGATCCGTTTCGAACGCGGACAATCGGGGGCACGCGCGTTCCTGTGGACGATCACCGCCCAGCCGGAGGCGCGCGTGGCGCTGTTCGCGGGCAGCCAGCCGGCGAAGCAATTCGACTATGCCGGCACCTGGGCTGTGTTCCATCTGTTCGACGGCGCCCGCACCATGGCCGCGACGCCGGATCAGTTCACCGCCACCTTCGGCGACGGCGCCAGCTTCGTCACCTTCCGTGTCAGCCTTGTAGGAGCCAGGGGCAATCCGTTCAGCCGCCTCGGCTTGTGGTCGTTCCGTTGTCCGCCCCGGCTGTGAGCGCGGCGCGTCCGGCGCTGTTCGGCAAATTGCCGACGCACGGCGATTTCTTCAGCCGAGGCCTTGGCGACGACGAGCGCGCCGCCTGGGACGCCTGGGCCTCGCGCGGATTGTCGGCCGCGCGCGCCGTTTTGGGCGAGGGCTTCGACGCGGCGCATGACCGCGCGCCGCTGTGGAATTTCGCAGCCGCGCCCGGCGCCATCGGGCCTTCGTGGTGCGTCGGCGCGATGGCGCCCTCTACCGATCGCGTCGGTCGGCGCTTCGTGATCGTCACCGCGTGGCTCGATCTGTCGTGGCCCGAAATTTCTGCCGGCGCCGCTGGGTTCGCCTCTACCGCCACCGATGCGATCTATCGCGCCTTCCGCGATGGGTTGGATGCGGACGCAGTGATCGCCGCCCTTGCCACCGCGCGTCCGGCGGCAGACGCCACCTCGGCGCTAGTGCTGTTCGACGAGCCCATCGCCGACGGCCTGTGGTGGACGCATGATCGCGACGGGATGCTGTTATCGGTGACGCCATTCGCGGCGCCCGAGAGTTTCGTTCGTCTATTTTCTCCGGTGGAGGACGGCCCATGATCGGCTTCCGGCTCATCACGGCGGGCATCAGCGACAAAGGGCTGGTTCGCTCGGCCAACGAAGATTCGATGCTGATGCGCGATGACGTCGGCCTGTTTGTGGTCGCCGACGGCATGGGCGGGCATTCCAATGGCCAGTGGGCATCGCAGCAGGTGGTCGCCGCGCTTGCGCCGGTTGCCATCGGCGTGGATTTCGATGCCAACGTCGGGGCCATCGCCGATGCGCTGCAGGCGGTCAACCTGCACATCTGCACGACGGCGCAGCAGGCGGGTCTGCAGATCGGATCGACGGTCGTCGCGCTGCTGCTGCACGACGAGCGCTTTGCGGTGTTGTGGACCGGCGACAGCCGCATCTATCTCTGCCGCGACGGACGGCTGGTGCAGCTCACCGTCGATCACACCTATGTGCAGGACCTTGTTGCCGCCGGATCGCTGCGGCCGGAAGATGCCAAGTCGCATCCGTCCGCCCACGTCCTGTCGCGCGCCGTCGGCGTCACCGAACAGCTGAAAGTCGACGCCATCGCCGATGGCGTGGAGTCTCAGGACACGTTCCTGCTCTGCAGCGACGGCCTCTCGGGGCTGGTCAGCGACGGCGAGATCGAGGAGCGGCTGGCACAGTTCGCGCCCGCGGTGGCGGCGCGACGGCTGGTGGAATTGACGATGTCGCGGGGCGCGACGGACAATGTGACGGTGGTGGTCGTCCGCTGCGAGGAGGTCACCAAGCTGGCATTCGGGGATTCCCATGGCTGACGACAAGCCGCCAGTGCGCGACGGAACGGTCGTTTGGGTCGGCGGGCACCCGCCCGAACCTGCGCCGAGTGCCGAGGTGGCCCCCGCGCCGGCACCGCGGCCGGTCTCCAGTCTGGTCGAGATCGGCACCACCTTGAACAGCATCTATCGCGTTACCCGCTTCATCGCGTGCGGCGGCATGGGTGCGGTGTACGAGGGCGAGGCGCTCGAAACCCACGAGCGCGTGGCGATCAAGGTGATCCTGCCCGATCTGGCGAACGACCCGCGGGTGCTGACGTTGTTCCGCAACGAAGCTGGCGCGATGAAGACGTTCGCGCATCCGGCGCTGGTGCAATACCTCGGCCTGGCGCGCGATCCCGAACGCGATGTGCTCTATATCGCGACGCGCTTCATCGACGGGCCGCAGCTTTCCGACGTGCTCGGTGAGCACGAGGTGTCGGCGGAGCAGATGCGGGCGCTCGGCATCCGGCTGGCCTCGGGGCTTTCGGTCGCCCACGAACTCGGCGTCATTCACCGCGACTTGTCGCCCGACAACGTGCTGCTGCCGTCCGGCAGCCTGGAGCAGGCCAAGATCATCGATTTCGGCATCGCCAAGGATATCGGCAGCAGCGGCAAAACTGTGATCGGATCGGCATTCGCCGGCAAGTACGCCTATGCTGCGCCCGAACAGGTCGATGAGACTGGCGACATCGGGTTCTGGACCGATATCTACAGCCTGGGACTGGTGCTGCTGGCGTTGGCGCTGGGCAAGAAACCGCCGATGGGCGATTCACAGCTCTCGGCCTCCGAGGCGCGCAAGAAGGTGCCCGATCTTGCCGCCGTGCCGGAAGAACTGCGCCCGTGCCTCGCCAGGATGCTGCAGCCCGACCGGCGCAAACGCTTCCAGACCATGCACGAGGTGGTCGATGCGCTGGAGAAATCCCGCAGCCGCAAGCCGGCTTCGCCGATCGATGGCGTTATCGCCGATGCCGTACGAATGCTGCGCGCCGCGACAGAGCGGCCGCTGCTGCTGTGGCCGGGCGTTGCGATCGGGGCGGCGTTGATCTTCGTGCTCGCCATCGTGCTGTGGCCGCACGCTCCGGTTCCGGGGCACGGCGGCGCCAGCAAGCCTGAGGCGAGCGGATTGCCGCGCGAGGAAGTCGTGCGGCGGGCGGTGGAGGGCGTGTTGCCGTCGGCTTCGTGCAGCTGGCTCGATATCGATTATCCGCAGAACTCCGCCGGCACCATCCGCGTTGCGATGCGTGGCGTATCGGGCGATCCGGCGTGGATCGGCGCGGGGCTGGCGCAAGTGCAAAAGGCGGCGCGCGGTGCCGCTGCTTCCGCCATCATTGCGGCTGACATGGTGCTGCCGGCCGAACCGCCGGCGTGCCGCGTGCTCGATGCGGTAAGACCATTCCGCGAGGCGTCGTCGCAGGACGGGCGGGCGCTGACCGTCAAGCAGCCGCAATTCCACCTGCAGGCCAACGCCCAGAACTGCGATCCCGAGGTCACCAAGAAAGGCCTGACGCAAGCCGAAATCGTGATGGACATCAAGCTCGACGATCCGAACACGGATTTCACCCTGATCGGCGTCGACGGCAACGGCGCGATGCAGCAGATCATTGCGAGCCGCGCCCAGTTCGATCTCATCCGCGGCAAGTCGAACATGATCAGCGATCTCGGCAACGGCCGCTACCGTTGGAGCTTCTGTACCGACGAGAAGACGGCGCTGTCGAGTCCGCGCGGGCTGGCCGGCATCCTGATGATCAAGGGACACCATCCGTTCGATCTCGGACTGCCGCTCAGCGGCAACGAAACCGAAATGGTTTCCGAACAATGGCTGCAACAGTTCGCAGCGCGGGCGCAGGCCCTGGGCTGGACGACGCAAATGGCGTGGTATCAGGTGCTCAAGGACTGAGGCGCGGCGACACGGACGTCTGCAGCGTGGTGCCGGCGAGGCGGAATTCGAGGATACTGCTGTCCTCGCCTTCGCAACGATAGCATTCGATGCCTTCGAACCACGCCGGCAGTTCGGCGGGCTCGACCAACGGCAGATAAACGCGGAACACGCGCGGGTCCCAGAAGCGGAACAGCACCGGGCCTTCGCCGTCGGGCAGGCGTGCCTGGGTGAAATGGCGCAAGCGGCGGCGCACGAAGCCGAGCGGCTTGGCGGAGTCGAGTTGGATGCCCCACGACTTGCCCCAGCCTTCGCGCCGCCATGCCGCCGCCAGCGGATCGTTTGGCGCCAGCTCGACGAGATGCGGCGAGACCTGTTTCAATTCCGGCGCCAGCCGCCCCTCGAACAAACACGCCGCCGCCCCCGGCTCCAGCCGCGCGATATGCTCGTAGAGCGCAGGCTCGCGGGCGGGATCGAGGACGGCGTAGGTCATCGCACGATGGTCCATTGGCCGGCGATCTTGGCGACAAAAGGATCGAGCGCGAACGTGCTGCCGCCGCCCAGCGCCCGTATCGGCGGACCAGCGGCGCGATCCGTGGCATGCTGGACGCGGCCGTCGGCCATGGTTTCGAGCCGCAGTCCGGCGCGATCGAACGGCGGCACCGTCCAATCGGGCTCAGCCATGCGATCGTTGAGAAAATCGCGATACGACTGGCGCGCCGCGGCCGGATCGAGACCGCCGACAATGGCCTGCTCGGAAAGCTGGATATCCTGTGCGGCGACCACCGCGTCGATGGCACGGGCGGCGAGGGCATTGCGCTGGCGTTCGAGCAGGTCGGCGATGGTACTGATATCGACCGGCGTCGGCTGCAGCACTTGTGCCGCGTGCGTCCAACTCCACACCGCGACCGGTTCCAGGGGAAAGCTGCGCTGCAGCACGGTTTGGCGCGCGCCCGGCGCAAGAGACGTGGTTGCGGCGTCCCAGACGTAATTCGCCAGCTCCAGTTCTTCGCTTGGGCTGATCGCGCGCAGGCGGATTTCGCACCGCTGTGCTGCGGACGACGCGGGCGGCAGCGCCAGCTGGACCCGCAAGCGGTTCTCGCCACGCACCGTCCAGCTGTTGAGACGGATCGCCCGCCGCGACGATGCCACCCCGCCGTTGACGAAGGCGACGCCGTTCCATTCGATCCTCGCGTCGAGTGCGGTGATGGTGGCATCGAGAACGTATTGAACCGGTGTCATGTCGTCACCATGCCTCGCCGCTGCCGCCGATCGATGCGGGTTCGGCCTTGTCGAGCGACCATTCGTGCGAGCCCTCAAATTCGGGACCGACATGGAATTCACGTTCGAACTCGACGATGCCGTAAAGCGTCTTCACGGTCGCCTTTGCCGTCAAACTTTTCCACGCCGCCGAGACCTCCACCGACGTCTCGTCTTCGCGGCCAAGCTTGGCAGCAAACTTGATCGCGGTTTCGCCGCCGACTTCGGATTCGATAACGTCAGGGCTCACCAGCTTCAATTCCAGGAAGACGCCGAACGTGCCGCTGCCTTCTCCATCGATCGAACGCGTGCTCCATTCGGTCTGGCCGTGCGCCGGACGGAATTTTCCCGCCACCGTGCCACTGACATCGAAGCCGGCCGAGAGCTCGCCGAACACGCCGGCCTTGATCCAGCGCGACAGCCAGCCCGGAACCAGCATCAAAGGATAGATCGGGCTTTTGATCGAAACGCCGATCAGCGGCGAGAAGCCGACGGTGAAGGAGTGCTCGAAATAGGCTTCCCAGTTCGCTTTATCCTCCTTCCAGGCGCCTTCGTATTGTACTTGGCCTTTGAGGAAGTCTGCTTTCCAACCTTCTTCGTCTTTGTCCCAATCGATCGGAACCTTGCGTTTGATCTCGTCGATGATGCGTTCGATTTCTGACAGGTCGATGGTGAATTTCACCGACCCCGGCGGATAGCTCTGGATCTCGTACGACCGGCTGCCGCTGCAAGCATCACCCGCGACCGCATAGGTCTGCGGCGACACCCCTTGCAGCGACAGGGGATTGAGGAGAGACGGTTTCCAGGCCCGCGCGGTGAAGCTGAACGAGGTGCCTTTGCCCTGGCTCTGCGATGTGCCCGAAACCGCCCAGGCCGCGTGATCGCCGCAGCCGCCTTTCATCGCCAGCCTGCCGGAAATCGTGTCGCCACCAACTTCGGAACCCGGAACCACCATCAAAATGTTGGAGGGGCCCGGCTTGCGGCCATGGCTGCAGGAAATCTCCATCGCCGTCAGTTCGCAATTGGTGCTTTGGGCGGCTGACGGTGGCGGGGGGGCGGCCAGGTGTGGTGCGACCGCGACCGGTTTGGCCGCGGGAGCATTCGCCATCTTTGCCGCTGCCGCTTTCGCCGCGGCCGCCGCTTTCTGGAAACAGATTTCGCAGAACGCCGTGCCCGATTTGGCCGCTTCGATCAGCACTTGGACCTGCGCCATCGCGGCAGAGAATTCCAGCGCGGCGCCTTCGAACGGCGACACCGATCCGCCGGCGCTGGAACCGCCGATGTCGCCGATCAGTACCGTCGGCAGGCCGACAACGATCACGCCGCCATGCGCCGTCTGATCGCCGAGGCGCGCGGCCGGCTTGCCGTTGACGAAGACGCCCATCGATCCCATGGCGATGGTATCCGGCGGCCCGGCGCACACCAGCATGTCGCCGACGCGCGCCTGCGGCAGCCCGCCCGTGATCACATTCGGCGACGCCAACACCACCGGCCCCCCGACATGCGGCACCGTCCCCGTCACCATCGGACAGGTGTGGAAGTCGGTAACGCGTGCGGCGGGTTTGCCCATAGTCCATACCAGACTGGTCAAATGATCCTTGGATCCAACGCTAGACACATGAGCCGAGGTTACCAGTGGCTCGCGAATTCCTGGGATCGTGCCCAGACGTCATTTGAATAGTCTCCTCCTGTGGTTCCTTGGTCGACGTTGTCCAACGTTGGAGTTTGCCCGCTGGCGTCGCCGTTATAAATTGCAACGGCTCGCTGCAATTGGCGCTCGGGCGGCCATTTCGGGTGGTACTTTTTTACGAGCGCGAGTTTGCCGTTGAGTATCTGTGCAGCCTGGTCGATATGATCGTATCCATTTGGATCATCTTCTCCTGATATTTCGGAATTTGCATTTCTGTCGACCTGCATTATCCCAAATGCATTTCCATTATCGCCGTTGCCGTCTTCGTCGAGGCCCGTCCCCATGCCGCTTTCTCTGCTCGCGATGCCCGCCAGAAGCGCGGGAGGAAGGTCATACTTGGTTCCTATGGCGTTGAAATTGTCTTTCAGACCTTGGTTCATATGTTTGGCATCCTCAAGCGCGAGTTTCTTTGATTCCTCGGCGCCACCGGTTTTCGTGCCGGTGGGCTGATAATCAGACAGTATGGCGTTTGAACCGTGCAACTGCGGCGGCTTTGCAGTGTTTTGGGTTGCCTCTTTTTGGTTTGAACGGTCGTCTTTGGAATAGGGACATTTATTAAGAGCCCGGTTGGCAGGGGCCGGGCTGAAGGTTTTCTTTATGACATCAATGATATCTTCCAGCGACCAACTTCCGGCGCGGTTAGCGTTCTCTTGCGTCGCCACGTTACCTCTCTCCATTTTTTGCATGCAGGAGTTCAGCTTTCTTGAACGCGAACTCTAGATTTTGAATGGGTGTTTGTTCGGAATTTGACATGGCCTCGCGAAACCAATTCGGATCTAGATCAATTTCCGCAAAATTCAACGCAACCGCGATACATACATAGGCGGCAAGCTCTTGCTCCGAGATCAGGTGGTATCGGTCGCTGCGGACTAGGAAACGTTTGACTGTCTCGGTTGTTATGGGGCCACGCAAGGACTCGCTGACAAAGACTGTGACACGCGCAATGAATCTCTCGCGCTGAGCGGCTTCCAACGCGCCATATTGCCAAGCTGATATCGCTAACTGTGCCATCAGATGCATAGATCGCGTTAGTTGGACGGGTCAGGCTTTTTCGCCTTCGGCTCGCAAAGAGTAGTGTTCATGTTGGGAGTTTCATCTCAAAACTTGCCTTCTGGTACGCCTTCTTGAAGGCCTTGGCGAAGAAGTCCATGAAGGCTTCGTCGGAGCCCGCCACTACACCGTCGAAATCGCGTTCGTAGGCGCGCCACAGGGCGGCGTCGCGGGCGGCGGGGAAGAGGGTGGCGAAAAAGCCGGTAGGCTTGGCGCGGGTCTTGATCTTCGCGGGCGAGAAGCGGGCCAGGGTGTCGTGCAGGGCGCCTTGCATCGCCGCCAGCGTCGCCATCTGGTGGGCCTGCAGATCCTTGAACGAGTCATCGATCGTCGCGTCGGCGCTGAGATAGCCGTGCTCCGGCGGGTTCATCAGGCGCGTCACCGCGATCTCGGGCTCGCGCAGGAATTTGAGCAGGTTGTTGCCCTGGCGGCCGAACAACGTCGCTTCGACCATCAGTTCGCGCTTGGCGCGGGCGCGCGCTTCCAGCATCAGGATCAGGCCGGCGACCAAGCGGTTGAGCATGCGGCCGGCGGCGGCGGCGGCTTGAGCCGGCGGCACCTTGATATCCTGCTCGGTCACGCCGGCCGCACGCAGCAGGGCTGCCCAGGCTTCGTCCGCATTGGGCAGCGGCGGCGCTGCGACGGCTGGCTCGGTGACCGGTTGAGCGACTGGCTGCGGCGCGGCAACCGGCGCCGTCCAGGCGATTTCATTGGCGGCTTCGAAGCGGCCCCAGATGTCGGCTGCGGGCTGCGGCACCGGCGGCGGATTGAAATTGCCGGTAGCGGCGCCGGTGCCCGACATTGCCGACTTCGGCTTTTCGTCCGGCCATGGCTGCTTGGCGATCGGCACTTCGCCCCACGGCGAGCGGTCGGGTTGCGGCGCGGCCGGCTCCTTCCAAGCCGGCGCCGACGCCCCCCACCGGGCCTGATCGACAGGCGCCGCCGGTTCATCCCAATGCGACGACGGCGGTTGCATTGCCGGCGTGTTCCAGCCCGCCGGCGGCGGTGCAACGGCAGGCGTATCCCATCCCGACGACGGCGCAGGCGTTGCGGGCGCGTTGTCCCAGTCCCATCCCTTCGCGGTCGGCGCTGGAGCGACGGGCGCGGCGTCGGCTAACTGAGCACGGACGCGGTAGGGGCCGATGACGAATTCGTCGCCGTTGCGCAGCATATGCGGATCGCGCATCCGCTCAGGCGCACTGTTGAGGAAGGTGCCATTGGTCGAGCAGTCGATCAGCATATAGCCGCCGTCGCGATAGACGATCTCGCAATGCGTCGACGAAATGAATTTCTTGGCATCGGGCAGCGGCCAGTCGGCGCTTTGCGAGCGGCCGATCCTGGCGCCGTGGCGATCCAGTACGAGTTGCGTCTTCTCGCCGTTTTCCAGGCTGTCGACGTTGACAAGAGTGAGCGTGAGACTCATGCGCTAGCCAGTCCTTCTTGGGCGAGCCGCTCGCCGTCCTTCAGCGCCTTCGCGAGAACGGCATCGCCGTCATCGCTCCGGGCGGCGGCAATCAGGATCGCCACGGCCGCGAAACGCCCGGCACTGTCGTGCGGCGCCGGCAAAGGCTCGCAGTCGGGCGGCGCGACTGACCCGCCGGAATAGAACGCCGCCATTGCCGCCATCGCTTCGGCGGAGGCCGGATCGCACGCCTGGGCCGCGTCATAGGCGGTGCGGCGGCGGTTTTCCGCTGGGTCCTGCAGCCACGATAGCACCGCCTTCAAGGCTTCGGCTTCGGGCGGGTCGGCGTCATGACCGCAGTCGCGCACGGTAGTTGCCGCCCAGGCGACGGCTTCCAGGCGCGGCAGCGCCAGCGCCAGGAATTTCACCGCTTCATCGAACCGGCCGTCGCGCACCAGATCGGCGTAGTAGAGTTCGGGAGGCTTACGCGCGGTGTCGGGAGCCGCCTTCACTTTCAACAGCGCCAGGATCTGTCCGGCTTCCGACCATTTCACCCGTTGCCATTCCATCGCCGGCCGCCCTCAGTTGATCTTGACGATCGCGCCGTTGATGACCACCTGGGTGGCCGCCTTCAGCTCGCTGGAGAGCCCATTCGCCGACCATGATGCCTGGGCGTTGAGCTTGATCGTCAGTGCATTCACTTCCAGGCCCGCCGGCGACAGCTTCAGCGTGTTGCTGCCGACCCTGAGCAGGATCTCTTGCTTGGCATCGATCAGCACTTTTCCTTTGCTGACTTCGACCGTGTAATTGCCCTTCTGGATCGTGGTCGTCGCGTTGCCGGTTTCGACGGTGAGATCGTCGGCCTTGTGTATCGTGGTGGCGCGCGAACCTTTCTGCACCTGGCGGGTTTCGTCGCCGGTCTCGACGATCAGGGCTTCGTTGTCCTTGATGTTGGTCTGGCGGTTGCGGCCGACGCGGACGGCGACATCGCGCCCGGTCTTGCGGCCTTCATCGAGACGAATCCAGACGTTCTTGTTGCGCTGGGCATGTTCGAAGAACTCCTCGGCGCCGCCTTTGTCCTCGAAGCGGATCTCGTTCATGCCGCCTTCGGCGGGCGGCGGTTCCTCGGCGCCGCTGTAGTTGCTCGATCTGCCGACGGTGCGCGATTTCCAGGTCGAGCGCGTCTTGTGGTCGGGCAGGGCATAGGGCACGTCGCGTTGCGGATTGTAGACGCGGCCAGTGATGATCGGCTGGTCGGGATCGCCGTCGATGAAATCGACCAGCACTTCCTCGCCGATGCGCGGGATCAGCATGGTGCCGAAGCCGCCGTCGGCCCACGCCTGCGAGACGCGCACCCAGCACGAGCTGTTTTCGTCGAGCTTGCCGAGGCGGTCCCAATGAAACTGGACCTTCACGCGGCCGTGCTTGTCGACATAGATCACTTCGCCCGATGGGCCGACCACGGTGGCGGTCTGCGGACCGCCGGCAACGGGGCGAGGCGTGCGCAGTGGCGGGCTCCAATGCGTGCTCGACGGGATTGCTTCCACCTGCACTTCGTGACGCTGCTCCGTTGTCGCGCCGCCGGAGCGATAGGATTCATTGTCGATGACGTGAGAGGTGGCGATCACCAGATATTCGGTATTGAGCCGGCCATCAGGAAAACTCTTCAGCGTGAAGCGCGCGCCGCAAGTGATGCCGAAGGCGTCGCCGTGGCCGTGATAGATTTGGCGCGGCGCCCGCGAAGCATCGAGGCGCAAGGCGGCGTAGCGATCCTTGGCGCGATCCATCTGCGCGACGTCGTAGGCCGCATAGCCGCCGGGATTGTCGTAAAGCTCGAAATCGTCAGCGTGCGAGGCGGCCGGCGCGCTGCTGGTGCCGTGGAATTTGTTGCTCGGCTGCAGGAAGCTGTAGTCGCGCAGCGCCGTTTTGGAAGCACCCGGCCGCAGCTGTTCGTCCCAGCGCCACAGATGCGGCGGGCGGCCCGAGCGATCGGCACCTTCGGCGGCGATGTAGGGGATTTGCTCCTGATCGCATTGCGGATGCTGGGTGACCTTGTCGCAGACATGCATAACATGGCGGCCGTTGCCATGTTCGAAGTAGTAATAAAGTCCTTCCTCTTCCATCAGCCGCGACAGGAAGTTGAAGCCGCTTTCGCGGTATTGGACGCAATACGTGCGCACCGGATAGCTGCCGGTGGCGTCGAAAGCGAAATCGCCGTCGTAACCGCTTTCGGCAATGACCTTCTTCAGAATGTCGACGACGGACAGATTCTGGAAAATGCGGATGTCGAGGTTTTGGGCCAGCAGCGCGAACCACGGCTTTAGAATGAGACGATAGTGCACACCCATATCGGTGGCATCCGTCATCCGCGATTCAAACAGCAGTCCATTGAAGAAACGCGTGGCGCCGACGACGTCTGCTTGCTGCATTGAGACTGTGACTGAAGAACCGAGATGAGCCGAAAAATCGATCGGGCCATCCTGAGCAATGACATCAAGAATTATTGTAAAGGTATCACTGATGTGCTCGCTTGAACTAAGCCGCTCAAGTACAACAACATTATCGCCAAGTTCTGTCGTGACTTTGGCTTGGCGCAGTGTCTGATCAAACCCCATTCTTGATACCCCTGGTCCTGAAGCGCCGGTTCGATTCTATGACAGAGTAATAAAGGCTGTTGTTGCTTCATATTGCAGCAGAATAGGCACGCCAAGTCGCGGTGCACAACGCTTGCACGCTAGTTTCGCTATGCTTATCGTTGTACCCGTAGCGGTGGAGTCTTGGCGCCATGACTGATTACGTCAGACGCAACGGTCTGTTGTTCTGTATCGTTGCAGGGAGTTTTGCGCTGATCTTTGGGCTGCCAGCCATCGCTCAGCCGGCTGCACAGTCGACGACGCAGCCGCAGATCAAGGCCGAGGACATCGTGCGGACCTTCACGGCGCCGACGTCGCGGCCGACGCCGGCAAAGAACTGCGATCCCAACGAAGTGGTCAACACCGAAGATGGCCCGGCGCATCGCAAGTGCAATACGCTCGGCTTCAATCTCGGTTCGGCCGGTGACGTGATCAACAAGCCGGTCGCCAGCACCAAGCCGAAGCCGCGTGGGGCGCAGACCGCTGCCTATTTGCCGCCGGTGGCGCAGCGCAACGTCGACCTGATGCTGACCTTCGCCCTGAATTCCGCCGATCTTACGCCGCAGGCGGTCGCCAATCTCGACCAGTTCGCGCAGGCGCTCCGCGATACCAAGCTGGCCAATATGCGCTTCCAGATCGCCGGCTATACCGACATGTCGGGCATGCGCGCCCACAACCAGGTGCTATCGCAGCGGCGGGCAGAATCCGCAGTGGCCTATCTGACGGCGCACGGCATCGATCCGTCGCGCCTCGTGGCCAAGGGATTTGGGCCGACCATGATGTGGCAGAGAGACCCCAAAGGTCAGGATAATCGTTGCGTCGTTGCACGTCTGGCGCACTGACGTGGAGTGTCCGCGCGTTCTTGCGGATCGTGGGTAGGACGTTTGGCTTTATGAATTCGCCGCTGGGCGGCGATCGGCGGGCGCGCGCAGGGCCGTCTGCCGAGGGCAGGGGGTCTAATGAATATCAGGAAATTCGCGGTGCGCGTCGCCGTATGCGCGGCTGTTTGCGGTTTCACCCTTCCGCTCGGTGAGGCAGCCTGGGCGCAGAGCGCCACGCCATCGCCCCAGGAATTGAACCCGGGCCTGCGCCTGCCATCGGTCCCCGCGGACACCTCCAGCAAGGGCGATCTGTTGACCGCGCCCGAAGGCGGTCCGTGCCCGCTGCGCTCCTCGACGCTGACGTTCACGCTCAGCAGCGTGACCTTCGAAGGTGCCGACAACCTTCCGGCCGGTATTTTCGGCGCGGCCTATACCAGCTTCATCGGCAAGCAGATTCCGGTCAGCGCGATCTGCGATATCCGCGATAAGGCGGCGTCGATCCTGTTCCATCGCGGCATCCTGGCCCGCGTCGAAATCCCCGAGCAGCGCATCTCGCAAGGCACCCTGAAGCTCGACGTGATCGAAGCCTATGTGGCGTCGGTATCGGTGGTCGGCGATATCGGTCCGGCGGGCGGCAAGGTTGCCCAGTACGTTGAACAGCTGCGCGGCATGAAGCCTTTCAACATCAACAAGGCCCAGCGTTATCTCTTCCTCGCGTCCGACATTCCCGGCGTGCGGATTTCCGCCACCCTGAAGCCGTCGCAGCAGGGCCGCGGCGCCGTCGCGCTCGAAATCGCGGTGACGCGCGAAGCCTTCCACGCCATGCTCAACGTGCAGAACACCGGCTCCAATGCGGCCGGACCGTGGGGCGCGCTGGCGCGCGTCGATCTCAACAGTTTTACCAGTCTCGGCGAACGCACATCGCTGATCGGCTACACCACCTATCAGCCCGAAGAGCAGAAAGTGCTGCAACTCATCGAAGACGTGCGGCTCGGCCCGGAGGGGCTGGCGGGGCATCTGTCGCTGTCGTGGGGCCTCACCCATCCCGGCGCCGAGCTGAAAGTGCTGGGTTTGAGAGGGGATTCGCTGGTGGCCGATATCGCGGCGTCGTATCCGCTGATCCGCACCCGTCGCGCCAATCTCAACCTGACCGGCGGGCTTGAAATCGTCGAGCAGTCGGTTGACGTCGCCGGTTCGCTGCCGCTGACCCGCGATCACCTGCGCGTGCTGCATGTCGGCGCCGCCGGCGATTACACCTTCACCGGCGAGATTCCGGTCGCGACTAACATCGAGATCGAATTGCGGCAGGGGCTGTCGGTGCTCGGCGCCAGCAATAAGGGCTCACCGCTCGCCTCGCGCATCGAAGGCCACCCGGATGCGACGGTGCTGCGCGCCAACGGCGGGGTCAGCGTCGGCTGGCTGCCTTATCTGAGCACGTCGGCCAGTTTCGCGGCGCAATATTCGCCCGATCCGCTGCTGTCGTATGAAGAAATGTACGCCGGCAACCTCACCATCGGGCGCGGCTACGATCCGTCGGTGGTGTCGGGCGACCGCGGCATTGCGGGATCGTTCGAAGGCCGTGTCGGTCCGTTCGATTTCGGCATCGCCCAGGCGACGCTGCTGTCGTTCTTCGATGTCTCTTATCTCGACAATCTCGATACCGGCGGCATCCACCGCACGCTTGAATCGGTCGGTGGCGGTGTCGGCTTCCAGATCAGCAACTTCGCACATCTGGACGTCACCTACGCGCATCCGCTCGACAAAATCTCGGATACCGCTGCCAAGCGACCGCCCGATCGCGTGCTCGTCAGTTTGACGCTCAGCTACTAACGGCAGGAGAACATCATGATGAACCCGGCTCCTCGCGCGACAGTAGCCGTACTCAAGCGCACGCTTCTGGTCACAACCGCTGTTACGGCCATCGTTCTCGGTTGCAACTTCGCCCACGCGAACCCCACCGGGCCGACGCCGGGCGCAGGGACGGCGCCGACGATATCGACCTCCGGCAGCACGCTGCAGATCGACCTCAACCAGGGCCGTACGATCATCGACTGGTCGAGTTTCGACATCGCCAGCGGCGAAACCACCAAGTTCGTGTTCGGCAACAACCCGTCGTGGATCGTTTTCAACCGCGTCAACAGCGGATCGGCGACGATCTCGGGCAATCTGCTCGGTTGCGTCACCAGTTCGTGCGCCGCCAATACCGGCAATATCTGGCTCTATGCCAGCGACGGAATCGTCGTGAATGGCGGTGCACGCATCAACGCCGGCGGCGTCCTTCTGACCACCTCGCCGATGGCGACGACGGATTCCGACTTTATCGCTGGCACGGAGCCGACCGCGTTGGCGTTCGACTTTGCGGCGTCGGCGGCGGGCCGCAGCGTCAGCCTGCAGGACACCGCGACCATCACCGGAACCGGCGGCACCGTTGCGCTGATCGCGCCGCAGGTTTCCACCGCTGCCGGGACGAGTGTGTCCGCGCCGGCGGGAAAGGGCTCGGTGCTGTATGGCGCAGCGAGTTCCTACAAGATCAAGTTCACCAACGATGCCGGCAATCTCGATCTCGTCAGCTTCGAGGTTCCCGATGAGGCGAGCGGCTCGGGCAGCAACCAGCCGGTGAGCGTCGCCGGCGCAACCGCGGCCGGTACCGTCTACGTCGCGGCGGTGAACAAGACCGCGGTGGTCAATTCCGTCATCAACGTCAGCGGCACGGTGACCGCCACATCGGCCTCGTCCGACGGCGGCGACATCATCCTGTCGGCCGGTGGTGGCGTCACGGCAGGCGCCGCGGGGGCGCAGGTCGCGTCGTCGGCCGCGACGGCGGTGGATACCAGCAGCGGTACCCTGAACGCCGACCGCAATGTCGAAGTCAAAGCCTCGGGCGCCGCCACGACCGGTGCCGTCACGGCGACAACGGGAAACGTTACGATTGCCGCGGCCGGCGCCATCACGCTGAACGGTAACATCGCAACAGGCACGGGGAACGGAAGCCAAACGGTCACGCTGACGAGCGGCAGTTCGATTGCGCAGAACGGGGGCACGATCACGACGGTGAACCTCACCGGTTCGTCCGTCGGTTTCGCGCACTTTGATGCTATCAACGACTTCGTGAGCCTCGGCGACTTCACGGCCGGTGGCGATTTCCGACTGGGTAGCGCGGCTTCCATGTTGATCACCGGCACGGTCAATGCCAGTGGTTATAGCGTTGACCTCCACGCTTACGGTTCGATCTCGGAATCTGTCTTCGGCACGATCACGGCTGCGACTTTGACCGGCACGTCGTTGGACGCTACGACACTCGGCGGCGCCAATAATATCGGCACGTTGGGTTCGTTCTCCAGCGGCGATTTCACTCTTCATAACGCCGGCGCGCTTGCGATCAATGGCGCGCTGAACGCCGTCGGTCATACAGTTACGCTTAATACAGACTTTGGCACCACAACATTCGGCCCCAGCGGCACGATCACCGCCGCCACGCTCGCCGGTGCGGTGCATGGTGACGTCACCATCGGCAGCGGCAATTCGATCGGCGCCATCGGCGCGTTCTCGACCGACAATCATGACTTCAGCATCACGACGACCAGCAGTCTCGCCATCACCGGCGCACTCAATGCCGGCGGCGGCACCGTGATGATCAATTCCGGCGGCAAGCTGACCGAGTCCGTCTCCGGCGTGATTACCGCCGCGACGTTGACCGGTTCGTCGCTGGGCGCGACCACGCTTGATGGCGCCAATTCGATCGACG
>NZ_JBWZET010000321.1:0-8678 GCF_056722145.1 Rhizomicrobium sp.
GCGACAGGGAATGATCGTGAAGGCGCGGGCGATGACCGGGGACCCAGGTGGCGTCAGCGGTTGCGCCGCACGAAAACGCGCACAACTTGTCCGTGGAGATTTTGTCGGCCTCCCGACCTGGGTCCCCGGTCTTTCGCCCACCGTCGCTGCGCTCCGACGGGCTCGCCGGGGATGACAATCGTGGTGACCTGCGAGCCCACGCCGTACCGCGCCGGGGATGACAATCGTGCCCCGCACGCGACCTCGCGCCGCTTTGATCTTGCGGCTGGCGCGGGGCTTGTTCGCGCCATGGAAGCGTTCCTCGTCACCTTTGGCGCCGTGGCCATCGCCGAAATCGGCGACCGTACCCAGCTCCTCGCGCTGATGCTGGTGTGCTGTTACCGCAAGCCCTGGCCGATTCTGGCCGGCATCCTGGCGGCGACGCTGATCAACCATCTGTTGGCCGGCGTGATCGGCATCGTGCTGGCTGATTTTCTCAAGCCGCATCTGCTCTACAGTGTCGTCGCGGTCAGCCTGTTTGTGATGGCGGGCTGGACCCTGATTCCCGATGGCGAAGGGCGCAAACCCGATTGCTCGGCCGGCAACGTCTTTGTGGCGACGCTCGGCATCTTTTTCATGACCGAGATCGGCGACAAGACCCAGATCGTCACCTCGACGCTGGCGGCGGGCTTTCACAATCTGTTCGCGGTGGTGGCGGGCTCGACGCTCGGCCTGTTCGTCGCCGATTCGCCGGTGGTGCTGCTCGGCAACGCCTTTGCCCACCGCCTGCCGCTCAAGCTGATCCGCCTCGGGGCGGCGGCGATCTTTGCCGTGCTGGGGGTTGTCTTCGCCGTGAAGGCCTATGCCGGCTGACGCCGAGGCGTTAGCATCGCGCCAACGGGGAAGGGCTCGCGATGAAAGCTGCCACGGTGTTATGGACGGACGTGCCGGAGGCGCAGGATTTTCCGGCGGCCCACGATTATCTTTCCCTGATCATGGCCGACACCGCCGCCGCGCTGGTGAAGAAGCTGAAAAAGGGCCGGCTGGTACGGCGCAAGGCCAAGGACATTCTGCGCGCCTCGGGCGTCAAGCTGCTGCCGCGGGATAATCCGCATGTCGCCCGCGACCTGAAGAAAGTGCGTTCGGGGCGGCCGCTGTCGCCGGTGCTGCTGGTGCGCGGCGAGCGGGCGAAAAACATCCCGCTGACCATCGCCGATGGCTATCATCGCGTCTGCGCCGGTTGGTACGTCGACGAGAACGCGCTGATTCCGTGCCGGCTGGTGTGAGCGGTCAGTGCTTGGGCCGGTTGAGGGCGTCTTCGACCCAGCGCGCCACGATCAGCAGCAGCAGGATCAGCACGGCGCCGACCACGACCAGTTGCCAGCGCCCCAGCCCGCACGCTGCGCCCAGCGCCGCCGCGGTCCAGATCGCCGCCGCGGTGGTGAGGCCTTCGATATTGCGGCGGTGATGCACGATCACCCCGCCGCCGAGAAAGCCGAGACCGGCCAGCGCCCCTTGCAGGACGCGCGAGGCACCGGCGCCGCTGTCGAGATCGTGGACGGCCAACACCGCCAGCGCCACGCCGACGGTGACGAGTCCGATGGTGCGCACGCCGGCCGATTTGTGCCGCAGTTCGCGGTCGAGCCCGATCGTCGCGCCCAGCACCGCCGCGATGCCCAGCCTGAGGCAGATTTCCATCCAATCCATGCGCCGGACCCTTGAGTCTTCCCGGTCAGTATAGGCGCGCTGCCGCCGACGCGCTCGAACGCGATGCCGGCGCATGGCCCGCGACGTGCGGGCCATCCAGGTGTCATCCGGCACAACCTCTCAGCTCGCGACAGATTTGACCCCGCAGTTGCGGACGATGACCGTGTTGGGTGATGATTTCGCATCAAAGCCCGCCGCTCCAGCGCCGTGCCGAAAGGAGCAATCCGGTGCCCGCGAATTCCCCCGGCCCTGCGATGCGGTCCGCCGAGCGCCCCCGTCAGTGCTCAACGTGAGTGACGAGAATGCCGTCGAAGACGATCCGCAGCGAGCCATAGCGCCACAGCTCGGTATGCGGCGGTATTTTTTCGATGCGGTCGGGATCGCCGCGTGATTCCAGCACTGCCTGCTTGCTCATGCCGATTTCGATGCGGTGGCTTTCGATCGCCTCGGCGACGCTGGTGCCGTACTTGTCGACCAGCAGCTTGTGCTTGGCCTGCCGGCGCGCTTCGGCGGCCGCTTCCTCCGCCCGGCGCTGGGCTTGGGCGGCGGCGATATCGGCTTGGCGCTGACGTTCCGCCGCCGCGGCCTGTTCCGCCAGGGCCTCCTGGCGGGCCTGTTCGGCGGCCGCTTCGGCCCGGCGCTGCTCTTCGGCCTGGCGCTGCTGTTCGCGCAGATTGGAGACGATGTTGTTGCACGAGTTGACATAGTCGGCGACCCGCGCGTCGTTCGGCCCGATCGCCTTGTTGGCGAGGATGTTGGGCGAGATGTTGTAGCGCTGCACCAGGCAGTCGCGCACATCGGGATCGACCTGCTGCCAGGCCTTGCGGGCGTTGTCGATCATCGCCGCGCCGATGATGGCGCCGAGGATGCCGCCGATGGCCTCGGCGGTGCCGTCGTCCTGGGCCCGCGCCGGCGGCGTCACCGCCACGCCCGATGCCAGCAGCGTGGCCACCATCAAGCCGATTCCGGCGTTGCGGAAACCGAACAGTCGTTTCATGGCGCCCCCCTGCCGTTCACGGCGTTTTGGTTTTGTCGTCTTCCAGGGAGCCCCGCATGGCTCGCGTATGGTCTTCGATGGCGAGGAAGGCGAGCAGCAGCGAGATGAACATGAAGAAGATGAAGGCGCCGCCGGCAGCGACCAGCTGGCGATTGCGTTCGAGTATGGCGAGGAACGAGGACTGCTCCGCCTTGGCCGCCGCGATGGCGTTCTGGGTTTCGACGCCCTCCTTGGCCAGAGTGGTCGCCTCGACTTTGGCGCGCACGTCGTTCCAGCCGTCGCAGACGCCGAGATAGAACTGCTCGAGCGTCGATGCCGACAGGCGGCCGCGAATATGATTGAAGGCATGGCGGTAGTTGGCGACGAACAGATCGCTGTCGCTGCGCTCGCCGCAGCGGGCCGGCAGCGCTTTGGCGCGCTGGAAGGCATCGACGTATTTGGTGCCGTGGCTGGGATCGACGATATGGGCGATGTCGAGCGCCAGCGCTTCGAGCGGCGTCAGTTCTGGATCGGGCGCTTGCGAGGTGGTGCCCGGCGGCGCCAGATGGAGCTTGATGACGATGTCGGCGGGCGCCGAAATGTTGCCGAACCGGTCGCGCATGATCACCTTGATGCGGTAGCTGCGGGTCTGGCGCGATTTGATCTGCTTGAACGCCTGATTGACTTCGCTCACCAGGGCAGGCGAGGGCTGCAGCCCCGAATGGCCGGCGACGTCCGAATAGGGCGCGCGGGTGAACTTGGCGGCATCGGGGCCGCCGATCACGTCGACGTCATCCGGCGGCAGGGCGATGCGGTTGGCGCTGACGGCTTCGAAGTGGCCGAAAATCTCGGTGCCGCCTAGGGCCTGGGAGACGACATAGACGCTGTTGGAGAAGCTGATGTTGGTCGGGGGCGCGAAATGGGCGTCGATGATCGACAGGTCGATCGATTGCGTGTCGACCTGGTAGACGGCCGGCACCTTGACCTGCTTGGCCGGCATCAGGCTGCGCACTTCGTAGACGCCGGCGGCGATCAGGGCGATCAGGGCGATCAGGATACTGATGACGGCGACGGCGAGATACAGCGCCCTTGCGGCGACCAGAATGAAATTGCCGTGCCGCTTGGACGGATTCGCGCTGCTGGACATGATTGGACCCCCTTACCCCAATCACGATCATACCAGACGGCCAGCAACCCGCGGCGCGTGCGCTATGATACCAAACAACGCACGCGCGAATAATTCTCACTAGCGAGGCGTTGCCGGCACCAGCACGAGCTGGAACGCCGACAGGTCGATGGTGAGGTTTTCGCGCGCCGCTTCCGAGATTTGCAGGAACACCCGGTCGCCGTAGCGCGTCAGCCGGGTCAGCAGCTGTTCGAGATCGCCGAGGCATTCGATCGGCAGGGTGTCGGCGGCGAGCAGGATGCGGGTGCGCGACTGGCGCAGCAGTTTCTTCAACTGGGGCCGCGCCTTCTTGATCGCGACGAAACTCCAGGCATCGTCGAGGCGGATGTTGAGGCTGGGCAGGTCGGCGTATTGGCGGCCGATCCACACCGCGCCCTGGCGGACATAGCGGGCGATCCGGCTCCTCGCATTCTCGATCAGGTGCAGGTCGTCGCTGAAGCTGCACCACAGGTTTTCGGCGGCGAACTTGCGCATCGACAGGCCCGCGATCCAGTCGGCGATCATGGTCGGCACCAGGCGCGGACGGGTCAGCGGCCAGGTCCTGAGGAAATGCCAGACGCGCACCGGTCCGCCCGGGATCAGGCCCTTGGTAATCAGCCGCCCGAACAGGCCGAGCGTCTCGGCCAGGGTGTAGCCGCCGCGATAGCCGGTTTCGCCCATGAAGCGCAGCTTGTTGGCGATGCGGGTGGCGATGCCGTTGTCGGTGAGCAGGCGGCGATAGACGTCGGCATAAAGCCGCTTCATCGTCTCCTCGCTCATCGTCTTGTGGACGACGTTGCTCATCACCGAGGTGTTGTCGGTTTCATCGGCAATCGCGCGCAGCCGCCCTTCACGCTCCAGGCGTTCATAGAGCGGAGTTTTCGGCAGCGCCGCCAGCCGCCCGATCATCGCGGTCTGGATGCCGGACGCGGTGATGAAGCGGTATTGCTGCTCGAAGGTGGCTTCGCTGTCGTTGTCGAAGCCGATGATGAAGCCGGCCAGGACTTCGATGCCGCGCGAATAGATGCGGCGGATCGAGGTCAGCATGTCCTCGCGCAGATTCTGCGACTTGCCGGTCTCTTTCAGCGACGCCGGATCGGGCGATTCGATGCCGATGAACACCCAGTTGAAATTGGCGGCCTTCATCAGCCGCATCAATTCCTCGTCCTGGGAAAGGTTGATGGAAACCTCGGTGCCGAACGAGAACGGACGGCCGTTCTTCGTCTGCCAGTCGGCGATGTAGGAGAGCAGCAGCTTGGCGGCCTTCTTGTTGCCGATCATGTTGTCGTCGACGAAGAAGATCGAGGAGATGCCGAGGCCGTTCAAGACGTCGAGTTCGCGGCCGATCTGCTCCGGCGATTTCAGCCGCGGCTTGCGCCCGAACATCACGATGATGTCGCAGAATTCGCAGGTGAACGGACAGCCGCGCGAGAACTGCAGCGTGGCGTTGGCATAGAGCTTCAGCTTCAAGAGATCGAAGCGCGGCACCGGCGAATCCGTCAGTTCGACCGTGCCGGTTTCCTTGTAGAGCGGTTTGGGCGTGCCGGCTTCAAAGTCGCGGCAGAATTCGGGCCAGATGTATTCGCCTTCGCCCGACACCACGGTATTGGCGATGCCTTCGTAATTCTCCGGGCACAGCGAGGCGGCGGCACCGCCGATGACGACGTAATAGCCGCGCTCGCGATAATAGGCGATCAGCTCATGCTGGCGCGTTGCCTGCACGCCCATGCCGCCGATGCCGATGATGTCGGCTTCGGGATTGACCGGCAGGGCTTCCACATTCTCATCGACGATCGCAACGTCCCAGTGCTTGGGCGTCAGGGCGGCGACGGTGGCGAGCCCCAAGGGCGGATTGAGCGCGCGCTTGCCGGGCAGGATGGTCGATACCGCCCATTTGAAGCTCCAGAAGCTTTCGGGCACGCGCGGATTGATCAGCAACAGACGCATTCAAAGCCTCGCCACGAACGACGGTGTGATGACGGAAGAACCTGCACCCGCGATGTGTCAAGACAAAGAATGCAGGCGTGCCGCTCACCAAGTTGCGACTGCGCCGGATGTGCGCTCAGCGCGCCGCTTTCCGCATCGCATTTAACCGTACGGTTAAATGAAGGTTTGTTGACCGGGGCCGCTGCGTGGCCCCTCACAACCAATCCGATATCCAGCTTGACGGGTGCGCGCAGCCTTGCTTCTTTAACCACACGGTTAAATAGGAAAATCCCGTGCCGCCAATCCGTACCCCAGTCCGTCGCAGGCCCAGCCGTCCGCGGCCGGAGCATCCCCGGCCCGATCATCTCAGCGACACCTTTGCCGCGCTCGCCGATCCGACCCGGCGCGCCATGCTGGTGGCGTTGGCCGATCGCGACCATCGCGTTGGCGAGCTGGCGGCGCCGTTCGACATTTCGCTGCCGGCGGTGTCGAAACATCTGAAGGTGCTGGAAGCGGCCGGGCTCGTCTATCGCAGCCGCAAGGCGCAGTACCGCCACTGCCGCATCGACTCGTGGGCGCTGATGCCGGCGGTGGAATGGCTCGGACAGTTTGCCCTGCTGTGGGAAGCGCGCTTCGACCGCATCGAGGATTCGCTGGCGCAACTGCCGGCGCGCGGCAAGAAACGCGCCCGCCGCAAATAGCTGCCGCGGCGACACCGTTGACCGCTTCCGCGTTATGGGTTGATATCAACGCAAAGCCCCGGGAGGTGTCATGGCACTGACGCTCTATTACCATCCCTTGTCGTCCTACTGCCACAAGGCGCTGATCGCGCTTTACGAGAACGCGACCCCGTTCGAGCCGCATCTGGTCAATCTGCGCGAGCCCGCCGAGCGCGCCGCGTTCGTGGAGATCTGGCCGATCGGCAAGTTTCCGGTGCTCAAGGACGGCGACTGGGTGGTGCCGGAGTCCAGCATCATCATCGAATATCTCGATCAGAATTATCCCGGCGCGACGCGCTTTCTGCCTGCCGAGCCGCAACTCGCCCGCCAGGTGCGCATGCGCGACCGCTTCTTCGATTTCTATGTCAATGACGCCATGGGCAAGATCGTCGCCGACCGCTGGCGGCCCGAGGGCAAGAATGATCCCCATGGCGTCGAAGACGCCCGCCGGCGGCTGGAGACCGCGCTGAAACTCGTCGACGAGGCGATGGCGACCAAGACCTGGGCGATGGGCGAGGCCTTCACGCTCGCCGATTGCGCCGCCGCGCCGGCCCTGTTCTATGCCGACAGGGTGGCGCCGTTCGCCGCGCGTCTGCCTCATGCCGCCGCCTATCTCAAGCGGCTCTGCGAGCGGGCGTCGTTTGCGCGCTGCCTTACGGACGCGGCGCCCTATCTGGAAATGATGAAAGGGCAGTGAGCCCGGTGCGCAAACCGTCGCCGTCGCCGGCGAGGGCGCGTTCCAGCCGCCCATGTTCGCGTTTCCAGATCGGCACCGCGGCGGACAGCAGCGCTTCGCCGGCGCGCGTCAGGATCAGGCGACGGCTGCGGCGGTCGGTCGTGTCGATCTTGATGGTCACCAGCCGGCGACGCACCAGCGGCTTCAAGGCAGCGGTCAGCGTGGTGCGATCCATCGCCAGCAGGTCGGCGACGTCCTTCATGGTCGGCGGGGCGGGGCGGTTGAGGCTCATCAGCAGCGAGAACTGGCCGCTGGTCAGGCCGACGGGCCTCAGCGCGTCATCGAAGCGGCGCGCCAGGGCGCGGGCGGCGCGCTGCACCTGCAGGCACAGGCACGCATCGCGGACCAGGCGTGTCGTGGCGTAAGGGACCGGCTTTTCGGCGACCATGCCGGATTATAGGTTGATATCAATCTAATGTTCAACTACACACGAATGCGGCAAAACATCAGCCGCAACGGGAGAACGCCATGTACGTCACCCCCTACATCTTCTTCGCCGGCAACTGCGCCGAAGCGCTCGCCTTCTACGAAAAGACGGTCGGCGCCCATGTGGTGTCGCGCACGACCTACGGCGAATCCCCGGCCAGGGAGCACTTCCCGAAGGAAATGCACGACAAGGTGATCCATGCCACCCTGATGATCGGCAACTCCGCGATCATGGCCTCCGACGATGGCTCGCCCGAGCGGGCGGCGCCGGGCGGCTATTCCTTGACCCTCAGCGTCGATACCCCCGAGGTGGCGCGGCGCGTTTTCGAAGGCCTCGCCGCGGGCGGCACCATCACCATGGCGCTCGACCAGACCTTCTTCGCCGACGCCTTCGGCGCGGTCCACGATCGTTTCGGCATCCGCTGGATGGTGATCGCCGAGAAGGCGCACTGACCATGCCCGCCATCACCCCGTTTTTGTGGTTCGATCGCGAGGCGGAAGCGGCGGCCCATTTCTACGTCGCCATTTTTCCCCATTCGAAGATCACCCGCCTCACCCATTACGGGCCCTATATCCGCGAGCATATGCCCGACCGCGTCGGCGAAGTGATGACGGTGGAATTCGAGCTCGACGGCAAGGCGTTCGTCGCCCTCAACGGCGGGCCTGAGCCGAAATTCAACCACGCGGTTTCGCTGTCGGTCGCTTGCCGGGACCAGAACGAGATCGACCGCTATTGGTCGAAGCTCACCGACGGCGGCAAGGAGGTGGCGTGCGGCTGGCTGACCGACCGCTACGGCCTGTCGTGGCAGATCGTGCCCGAGGACATCGGCGTCATCACCGGCTCTGAAAAGGCGATGGCGGCGATGATGGGCATGGTCAGACTCGACCTCGCCACCCTGCGCCAGGCCGCCGCCGAAGACAGATTCTCCTGAGACCGGCGCCCCGCGACGGAACCCGCCCCTGTGCCGCGTTCAACCGCAAACCACCCGGAGGATGCCGTGCAGACCCGTTCGCTTGCTCTCGCCTTTGTTGCCGTTCTGTCGC
>NZ_JBWZET010000322.1:0-4395 GCF_056722145.1 Rhizomicrobium sp.
CGAAGGCGAGGCCAAGCGCCTCCATCGAGCTGCGCAGCGCGGGGATGTCCTGCTGCGGGGCGCCGACGAGGTGGGTGGTGACCGCGACCGGATAGTAGGAGGCAAATTCCTCGAAATCGATGCTGAGTTTCGGGGCCCACTCGTCGAGCAGGTGGTTGATGGTTTGCACCATGATCGGCCGGAGCTGGTTCGCGTAGCGCGGCGTGAAGCGGGCGGCGAAAGTCTCGCGCATCAGCTTGTGCTCGCGCTCGGGCAGGGCGATCATCTGTTCCTGGGCGAAGCGTCCCCAGGGAGAGTCGTGCGCGCCCATGATCTCGATGATGCCGTCGAAGGCGGTGCGAAGCTCGGTATCGCGGGTGAGCAGATCGCGGATCGCCTTGAGGCCGAAGATTACATAGCCCGAATCGCTTTTTGCCAGCCAGGGGTGTTTGCGCCGCGCGGCGTCGAAATGCGGATAGGGTTCGGCGGCGAAAGCGGGGTCGGTCCAGGGCAGGTGATGGAGGTCGAGTTCGGCGATCGCGGGCATGTTCCATCTCCGCGCCTTACCGGGCTGGCGCCGGTGCTGGGCGAGTGCACAATACACGCCGATTGCGCGCGCAGGTCAATGCCGGAGCAGCGCGGCTGCGTGCCGGGACAAGCCGGTGGGCGTCAAAGGAAAGGGGCCCGCGCCACGGCGCGAGCCCCTTAGGCGATGCTTGCCGCTTCAGTTTCCAAAGCGAACCTTGAGACGGGCGCCGAAGATGCGTGGCGCGCCGACCGAGCCGACTTCGACGCCGAGGCCGAGCAGGCCGGGGACCTGGGTGTAGTACTTTTCGCCGGTGACGTTGGTCATGAAGAACGACAAGTCCACCGGGGCGCCGCCGATGTTGGTCCACCCCGCGTTGAAGTCGAGCAGGTTGGTGGCCTGGATGACGCCGAGATCACGCGTGGTGGCCACAAGCTGGCCGCTGGCGACCAGCTCGGTGGAGGCGGCGCCGATGTCGTTGAAGTTGCTGTACTGGCTGTCGGTATGGGTGAACGTGGCGCCGACCGAGATCGCGCCGACCTTGGCGTCGCTGAACAGCGTGTAGTTGCCGTTGATCGAGAACTTGTTCTTCGGCGAGAACGACAGCGGCATGCCGGCGACCGCGCCCGGCTGGGCAAATACCAGCGCGTTGCCCGAGCCGACATAGACCCCGGGCTGGATGCCGACCGACGTCACCTTGGTGTTGAGATAGGTATAGTCGAAGCTGAGCACGAAGCCCTTGAACAGGTTGAGGCTGGTATTGGCCTCGAGCCCGTAGATCCGCGATTTGCCGGCGTTGAGAATCGAGCTTTGGCCGGGCACCGGCGCGGCGATCGCCGAAATGCCCAGCATGACCTGCTGGTCGCTGAAGTTGTTGTAGAAAGCCGCAACGTTGAAGATGCCGCTGATGGCGCCGTGGAAGCTGGACTTGAGGCCGACTTCGTAGGCATCGACCTTTTCCGGCTTCCACGAATCGATATGCGTGGTGACCCCGGTGGTGGTGCTGGTGATGGTCTGGATGACGTCGGGCTTGACGCCACCGGCGCGATAGCCGCGGGCATACTTGGCATAGACGAGGATGTCGTCGCTGGGCTTCCAATCAAGCCCGATCAGCCAGGTCGGCCGGCTCGACTTGGTGGAATCGACCGAATAGCAGCCGCCCGCCGGCATTGGCAGCGCGGTGTTGGCGCAGAACGTGGTCAGGATCGGCGCGCCGGCGAGGTTGGCGGTGTAGCCGACGAAGCGCGGATCGTCGGTGGTGGTCTGCTTGTCCCAGGTGTAGCGGAAGCCGGCGGTGAGGCTGAGCTGCCTCGTGAGCTTGTAGGTGGCCTGGGTGTAGAGCGCAGTATCCTGGGTGGCGTCGGTGTAGAGGCTGGGATTGTAGCCGCCCGACAGCGGCAGCGAGGCGGCGAGCACGCTGGGAATCACCAGGCCGGCGAACGGCACCGTGGTGAGGTTGGCGCCGGCGTTGGCGAAGTAGGAATTGAGCGCGATGGCGAGCGGGGCGACGCAGGTGGGACTGGCCGAGTTGATATTCGGGCAGTTGGACTGCACCGTGGTTTGCGCGCCGGCCACACCGAGCGGCGAGGATTTCTCGAAATAGAAGCCGGCTTGCCAATTGAGCTTGCCGTCGAGGAAATTGCCCTGGAACTGGAGTTCCTCGGTGAAGGTCTTGGCGGCGGAGAATTCGTGGCCGGGGTTGGGGTTGATCTGCGCATAGTTGAATGGTGCGCCGTTGAGGCTGGCGAGGGTGGCGGCCAGGTTGCCGTTGGTCCACGTCGAGGGGTCCGGAATGCCGCCGGCGGCGAGCTGGGCGTTGATCACCGACGCTGCGAACGCGGGGGTCGCCGGGGAAGCCGCGGCGCCTGGCAGAACGGAGAAGTTGGCCAGGGCATTGAAATAACTCAAATAGCCGGACAGGGTGGCGGGAGTGGCGATGAACTGGGTGCCGAATTCGGGCTGACGGAGTTGCTGGCGATACTCGCCGAAGCTGATGATGTTCTTCACGGTGAGATTGTCGCTGGCGAGCCACTTGGTGGTGTTGATCGCCTGCCACTGACGGGTCTTCGTCGAGCTGTCGGGCATGTCGGAGAGGACGCCGTAGAAGCCGAGCGGCGCCTGGCGGGCAAGCTGGTCGAGCGCGAAGGCTTCGAGCTGGCCCGTTCCCGCGGCGAACACCTTTTGCACCGAGCCGTGGGTGTTCGAATTGCTGTAGGTGCCGATGGTGTAGTTCTCGATATTGGGCGAGAAGTCGATCACCATGCTGCCGCGCAGGGCGGTATAGTTGAGGTTGTTGAAATCGCGCGGACCGATGCCGCTGCCGTTGATCAGGTAGCCGTCGCGCTTCTGGCGATCGATGCCGAAGCGGAGGCGGACTGCCTCGCTGACCGGGACGTTGAGCACCGCCTGGATACCGCGCGCATTGAAGTTGCCGAGCGTGCCCTCGACGTAACCTTCCAGCTTGTGCGTGGGCTTGGTGGGCACCAGCATGACCGCGCCGCCGGTGGTATTGCGGCCCTGGAGGGTGCCTTGCGGGCCTTTCAGCACCTGGACGTTCTGGAGGTCAAAGAACGAACCCGGGCCGGCGCCTTCGCCTGCCGGGGTGGAGAAGCTGCCGCCGCGCGGGGCAACGACGTCGGCGAAGTAGGTGCCCACGGTGGGCGCCGAGGAGATGTCCTGCGAGAAGCCGCGCAGCGAGAAGGTCGTGTTCTCGTTGCCGAAGGCGTTGTTGACCTGGAGCGAGGGCGTGGTGCGGGCCAGATCCTGCGCGCTGACGACGTTGTGCGCGGCAAGCTGGGCCTGGTTCATCACCGAGATCGAGATCGGCACGTCCTGCAGGCGCTACTCGACGCGGCGGGCGGTGACGATGATGTCGTTCGGGGAGGCCGCGGTCTGCGCCTGGACTGGCGCGGCGAGGCCGAAGGCGAGCACCGTGGCGATTGCGGCATGAGATGTACGGATGTGCATGACAGGTCCTCCCGGTTTGCCGGAGGGCCCCGCCGCAAGCGGCGATTGCCCTTCCGATCGTTCAATTGAGTGGGAGTATGAATGGATTGATCGCTTAGTCAATCGGATTGCATCGTACTTTTTACGTCGGCGCCGGGTGCATCGCGCACATGAAAACGGCCCGCATCGCCAGGTACGATGCGGGCCGTGAAGTTCATCCGGAATTGATGATCAGTTGTAGTGCACTTTCATGCGGAAACCGAACATGCGCGGCAGTTCGGGGTGGCCGCCGTCCGCGCCGATGGTCTGATAGGCGCCGTCGTTGAACAGGATATGGTCTTCGTTGGTCACGTTGGTCATGAAGAACGCCAGATCCACCGGCTTGCCCATCACGCCCTTCCAGTCGACGTTGAGATTGAGCAGGTTAGACGGCAGGATCTGGTACATGGGCGAGAGGCCCGGCGCCAGCGCGCGCTGGGAGTCTGAATGGGTAAAGGTCGCCCCCAGCGAAACCTTGCCGATGCTGTCGTCGAGCGGAAGGATGTAACTGCTGGTCACCGTGAACTTGTTCTTCGGTGACAGTTCGAGCGGACCGCCCAGCTCTGCCGCTGTTGCCAGCGTCAGATAGTAGGGTGGCAGCGCCGGCGTGGTGAAGCTCAACAGCTTGGTGTTCAGGTAGGCGTAGGATACATCGAGTTTCCATGCGGGGATAGGCCGCACCGAGGCATCCACCTCGACACCCCAGATTCGCGACTTGCCGGCGTTGAGGATCAACTGCTGCGGCGGCACGACTTTCGTGTAGTCGACCGGGCCGACACCGCCGTTGGCCGCACCCGGGTTGATCGTCGGGTTGACCGAAAGCTGCTGGTTGCGGAAATCGTTGTAGAAGCCGGCAATGTTGAAATAGCCCGGGATCGCTCCCTGCCAGCTTGTCTTGGCGCCGA
>NZ_JBWZET010000323.1:0-18995 GCF_056722145.1 Rhizomicrobium sp.
TCACCTCATAGCTTTCCTGAGCGATGCAGGGACCGATCGCCGCCGCGATACGGGCACGGTGGGCACCCAGCGTTTCCATCGCGGCCAGGACCGAATCGGTGACGCCGCCGATGGCACCTTTCCAGCCCGCATGGGCAGCCCCAATGACGCCGGCATCGGCGTCGGCGAGCAGCACCGGGGCGCAGTCGGCGGTGAGGATACCGAGCGCCAGGCCCGGCACGCGGGTTGCCAGTGCATCGGCATGCGGTGCCGCCCCTCTCTCCCATGTTTCCGACACGGTAACAGCGGTGGCGCTATGGACCTGGTAGCAGGTAACCAGCGAGGTACCGCCCAAAGCCGCAAGCGCACGGCGGCGGTTCTCGTCCACCGCGGCGCGGTCGTCGCCCGAGCCCGGCCCGCAATTGAGCCCAGCATAGACGCCTTCAGACACGCCCCCTGGCCGCCCGAAGAAGCCGTGGGCGATATGCGGGGTGTTCAGAGCCGCCGCCGTCAGGACCAGCATCAGCCGAAACCATACCCCGGCGGCTGCTTGGCACCCGGTGGGACCATTGCGAGGACCTTGAACAGCGCTCCCATCTCGGCCGGATTGACCAGCCGGTCGATGGCGATGGCGATCTCGCGGGCGTCGGTCGGGTTCGATTTGATCAGCCGCTCACCGCGTTCGCCGATGCCGAGGTCGGCGAGGAAGTTGCATTGGGTGGTCGGGCCGTAGACCGCCGCGCCGCCGGCTTTGGCCGCCTGGGCCAGCGCCACGAAGTCGACATGCGCCGACAGATCGCTGTCTCCGGGCTCTTTCAACACGTCGATGAACTTGCCGTCGGCGACCGCTTGCAGGGTTTCGCCAAACCCGGGCGAGTCATAGCCATAGTCGACGAACACCGCGCCGCCGCCCTGTTTGGCGACTGCCCGCGAAATTTCTTCGGCCAGCGCGAGGGCAGCCGGTGACACTTCGTATATCGCCCCGACCTTGGCAACGCCTCGAGCGGCGGGCAGCAGGCTGTCGGACTGCGGCACCGGATCGGGGTTGAGGGCAAGGCTGAGCGCGCCGTCCTTGAGTCCGATCATCCGTTCGCACCAGCCGCGCGGGGTCATCACATATTGATGTACCGGCAGGCAGTCGAAGAACTCGTTGGCAATCAGGAACAGCGGCCGGTCGGCGAGGGCTTCGTCGAAGCGCTCATGCCAGGAGATGTCGGCGCCGATCAGCTTCAGCTTGTCCCGCTGGACCGTCGCGAGCGCGGGGCTGGCTTCCACCAGCACGATCTCGGCGATATCGAGGAATTCGGGCGCTGCCGCCGCAACGGCCCGCAACGCGTCGGCCATCAGGGTGCCGCGCCCGGGGCCGAGCTCGACGAGGCGCGGATTGGCCGGCCGGCCCTGGTCGTGCCAGGTCTGCGCGACCCACAGGCCGAGCATCTCGCCGAAGGTCTGGCTGACTTCCGGCGAGGTGACGAAATCGCGCCCGATGGTCTGGCGGGCCGTGTAGGAGCCAGCCTCCGAATCGAACTGGCAGAGGTTCATGTATTGCGCCACCGAGATCGGGCCTTGGGCTTCGATCCAGCGGGCGATTTTGGTGGTAAGCGCGGTCATGATGGTTTCCTGCCCCAGTCGGGCTTTTTGTATGCGACCCATAAGAATAGCGCAGCGGCAGCCCACATGGGAATCGATAGCAGCATGCCCATCGAAAACCAGCCGACAATCATGGATTCGGAGTCGCGGAAGAACTCCGAGAACGCCCGCGCTAAGCCATATCCGGCGAAAAACAGGCCGGTGATGAGCCCAGGACGGCGATGCCATCCGAAGCGCTGGATCCCAAGCTGCAGGATGGCGAAAAGCAAAACGCCTTCGGTGAAGGCCTCGATCAGCTGGCTGGGAAAGCGCGGTTCGAGCCCGGCCGGGCAGCCGCCATACATCGCCTTCAGATGGTCACTGCAGAACACCATGCCCCACGACGAGTCGGTGACCTTGCCCCACAGTTCGCCGTTGATGAAGTTGGCGAGGCGCCCGAAGAACAGGCCGATCGGCGCCACCGAACAGGCGAGATCGCCGACCGCGAATATGTTGAGCTTGCGGTGGCGCGCGAACAGGATGACCGCGATCGCAACGCCGAGCAGCCCGCCATGAAACGACATGCCGAGAAGCTCGGGCTTATAGAAGGGAACGGTCCAGCCGAAGAGGTGAAATTCGACCGCCTGCCAGTGGGCGATGAGGTTGAGCGGGTTGGTGAGATAGGCCATCGGCAGGCCGCCGCAATCGCGCCCGCCCGGGAAGAAGCCGCAGTAGAAGATGCCGTAGAACAGGTCGTAGCCGAGCCGGCCGCCGATCACGACGCCGAGCGTTGCCCAGACGAATAAATCACCGATATCGTCGGCGGTGGCCGGCGCCGCGCCGGAGAACGGCGGCCGCTTCCACAATGATACCTGCTTCAGCATTTTCACGATCAGCCACCAGGCCAGGACCAAACCGGCGATGTAGCTGAGCGCATACCAGCGCACCCCCAAGGGGCCGAGGTGGATGGCGATGGGATCGAACTCGGGATAGTCTAACATTGAGGATACCACGCGCTGCTTTGGCTTTACCTGTCAAGCATGCTTTGGTGAAGCCACGGTAACAGGTGCGCCGCGCCGCCGGGAATTGCCAAGAAGAGAGTCGGAACAAGGACATATCGCGATGCAAAACGACAATCCCTTTCTCGACGGCCTGGCCCGGCTGGTCACCGATGCCGCCGGTGCAGCGCAAGGTGCAAAAAGCGAATTCGAATCCTTCTTGAAGCAGCGCCTGGAAAAGCTGCTTGCCGACATGGAGCTGGTTCGCCGTGATGAGTTCGAGGCGGTCAAAGCGATGGCCGCCAAGGCGCGGGAGGAAAACGAGTCACTGGCCCGCCGCTTGGAGGCTGTGGAGAAACGCCTCGCCGGCGACGCGCCGTGAATCAGAATGTGCCGTGACGAAATTCGAAAACTGTGAATAGCGGAATCCGTCCAACGGCGCCGTGAGTCAGACTCTTGTGCTCACGCAAAATGTTGTGGCAGCTTGACCTCGAACTGCTTCGTTTTGCGTCGCGCCCCCGGAGTCTGGTTAATGACGAGCATCCACCAGGACCAATCCACCAGCCGTCCGCATCCGCTCGATTTGCTCGAGCGGACGGTGGAAGAGAACGGCTGGGCCTACGAACGCGCCGGCATTGACGAGCTTAATCTGTCGGTGGCGGGCCGCTGGTCCGACCATCACTTCAGCTTTACCTGGCGCGAAGATCTGGCGTCGCTGCACCTGTCGAGCGCCTTCGACATGCGGGTGAAGGGCGAAACGCGCCTTGTCGATATTGCGGCGCTGCTGATGTACGTCAACGCGCGTCTGTGGATTGGCCATTTTGATCTGTGGCCGGAGGACGGTACCATCGTCTTTCGCCATGCCATGATCTTCCCGGAGGCGCACGCCTCACCGTCGCAAATGGAATGCCTGCTCAATCTGGCGCTGGAGGCCTGCGAGCATTATTACCCGGCCTTCCAGTTCGTGCTCTGGGGCGGCAAGTCGGCCCAGGAGGCGGTTGCGGCCGCCATCCTCGAGTGCCAGGGTCAGGCCTAGAGCGGTTCCCCGAAAAGTGGAATCCGGTTTTCTGGTATGAAGCGCGACCACAACAAGCTAGACCGTTCCAACGAACGGCGGAGCGGTCAAGGCGTGAATCGGAATCGCTACAATCTGGCGTCCGCGGCAGCGCGGCCGATTTCTCGTGGAGGTTGATTATGAGCACGCCCATCCTGATCGTCGGCGCCGGCAAGATGGGGACCGCCCTGATCCACGGCTGGGTCAAAGCGGGGCTCGGCCCGATCACCGCCGTAGAACCCAACCCGTCCGAGGCGCTCCAGCAGACCTGCGTCAAGATCGTGCCGACTCTCGCCGGGGTCGAGGATCACGTCTGGCGCGCCTGCGTGGTGGCGTTGAAACCGCATATCGTTCGGGCCGAGGCGGCCAAGCTCGCTAGCATTGCTGCGCGCGGCACCCTGATGATCTCGATTGCGGCCGGCACCGGCACGGACCTGCTCGCCCAGAACTGGGGCGCGGGCGCAGCGATCGTCCGGGTGATGCCGAATACGCCCGGCTCGATCGGCCGCGGCATCTCCGGTCTCTATGCGGCGCCGTCGGTCGGTGCAGCTGATCGCGACTTTGCCGGCACGCTGGTGGCCGCTATCGGCGAGACGGTGTGGCTGGCGCAGGAAGGTTTGATCGACGCGGTAACCGCCGTGTCCGGTTCGGGTCCCGCCTACATCTTCGCCTTGGTGGAGGCGATGACGACGGCCGGTGAAGCGGCGGGCTTGCCGCACGAGACCGCCGCCCGTCTGGCGCGGGCGACCGTGACCGGCGCAGGCGCACTCCTGGATGCCGACCGGCGCCCGACGCGCGAGCTCATCCGTGATGTTGCGACCCCGGGCGGCACCACCGAGGCGGCGCTGAATGTGCTTCAGGCCAAAGATGGCCTGCCGTCCGTCATGACAAGGGCGGTCGCCGCCGCCAAAATCCGCGCCGAGGAGTTGGCGCGCAGTTGATCCCTCGTCCGCGTCCTAAAAAAGAAGGGGGCCGCTGACGCGACCCCCAAGCTGAGACGCAATAGAGGGGAGGTCCTTACAGTTTGAAGTGGACGCCGACCGTATAGCTGCGGCCCAGCGAGATCACGCCATACACCTGATCCGCGAACCTGCCGCGGGTCGAGTACGAGTTGTCGAGCAGGTTAGAGGCAGTGAAGTAGGCCTTCACGTTGTCGGTGATGTCGTAACCGCCGCTGAGCGAAAGATCCCAGTTGCCGTTCACGAAGATCGGCTCCGTGCCAAACGTGCCGTTCCCCTGGCCCTGACCGAAGCGATCAAGGTAGGTGTCACGCCAGTTGGCGGCGAAGCGCAGCTCGATTCCGTCCTTGTCATAGAAGAACGTCGCGTTTGCCGAGTCAGCCAGTCCGGTGACCGCGAAATTGCTGACCAGCAGGTTGTGCGGATCGTAGGGACGGTCGCTTTGAACGATCGTGCCGTTGATCAAGTAGCCGAAGCCACTGTCGCCGAACACATGCTGCCAGGCAAGCTCGAGGCCGTAGACGTTGGCGCTAGGCCCGTTGATGACGCTGTTGAGCGTGAACACAGGGTTGGTGCCCGTGTTCGGGTCGATCACGCCCGGCACGACGAGTGTCGAGGTGCCGTTGATGACGAAGTTGGACACATTCTTCAGGAACACGTCGGCCGACAAATAGGAGTTTTCGCCGTAGTACCATTCCGTGGCCACGTCCAAGTTGTCGGAGAGGAACGGCAACAAGTTCGGATTGCCGCCGGTGGCCACCAACGAGCCCTTGCGGCCGCCGTACGACACGGTTGCGGTCAGGTTGGCGATCGGCGCACGGGTCATCGTGCGAGATGCATCGAACCGCATATGAAGGTTGTCGGTCACGAGTAAGGTAAAGTCGAGGTTCGGCAGCAGATAAGAGTAGCTGTTTTTCACGCTGACGACCTTGGGGTCGGTGAGATCGAACCGGTACGCGGTAAGGTCACCAGGCGTGACGACCATGTCCTTCAGCTCTGTGCCGAAGCCGGACGCCGTCATATCGGTGTATTCCCAACGCACGCCGCCGTTGATCTTCAGAGGCATGTCGGCGAGCTTCGCTTCCGACGCAAAGCTGGCATAGAAGGCGTAGTTGTCTTCGAAGAGCTTCTGATACTGCGACATCGATTCGTCGGGCATCTGGCTCGGGATCATGCCGTGGAAGCCGGCCGGGCTGGTGAGCGCGCCGCAGTTGACGCCGTTCGGAGTAGGAACGCCATAAATCGGGTTGCCACTGGAGTCATAGCCGGTGACCGGGCAGGTGATGGACGTACCGGTCTTGCCGTTTAAGTAGGCGTAGACGTCATAGGCATTGGTGATCGGCAGACCCGGAATCACGCCGCCCGTCGGTCCCGTCCAACCGGGAATGCTGTCGGGCTTCATCGTCTTGACGCCATGGAACAGCGATGCCGGAAGGTGGAAGCCGGCGTCCGAACCGGAGGCGAGGGTATTATGCGAATCGGGGCCGTAGCCTGAGACGACCTGCCAGTTGTTGTTGGAGCCACCGAAGAGGTCGGTGAAGGAGTGCGTGATGTAGTGGTTCGGCTGGTACTGGGCACCGAATTTGATCTTAAGGCTATCGTACTCGATTTCGGCTTCTAGTTTGGCCTGATTGACCAGATAGGTATTGTTCCTGTTGTTCACCACCATCACATGCGAACCCAGGATGCTGCCGTCAGGCGTCAAGCCGGTATTCAGGCCCGTGAACTTCGAGGCATCGCCGCTCGGACCGACGCCGGAGTAGAACGGAAGGCCGTGCCCGCCAGCCTGGGTAACGGTGTAGTTGGAGCCGTAAATGCCGCCAGGCCCCGACGGACCATAGCCGATGCCGGCAGAGACTTCCTGGAGGTGTTTGCGGCCACCCGGGTTGAGAGCGGACAGCGCCTGATTGAAATCGGCAACCAGCGTGACGTGGGAGTTGAGAGACCACTTGGCATTGATGCCCACGTTGTAGGTCTGCTGGATCTGCTGGCTTCTGACGTCGTCGAAGTCCTGCGGCCCAAACCGCGTAAAGGCCATGATTGTGCCGTTTTTCGACACCGAAACGTTTCTCATGTCGCCGACGCTGTTCCACAGCGCGTAAGTCAGCGAATCCTGCATCAGGTCGTCGCGGGCGAAGTTGCCGTCAACCGTGATTTCCAACGCATCGGTCGGCCGGAACTGGGCCACGGCGCGCAGGTTGGTGCGCTCTTCGTTGATCTGGTTCCAGTCGACCGCATAGTCCTGCGTCCACCAGACCGGCTTCGAAGTGTCAGGCGTGTTGCGGGGGTCGGTTGCGGTCAGCGTGCCGCAGTCCGGTCCCGTATAGCCGGAGAGCTGGCATGGTGCGATGTACGAGCCGTTCCAGCCCCAGTTCTGGACCTGCCATTGGCTAGTCTGGAAGCTCGAATAGGAGCCGGCAACCAGAACGCCGACCTTGTCGTTGGCGAACGTGTCGCTGACCAGGAAGTTGCCGTTGGGCATCCAGCGGCCGTCGTCGGTGTTGATGCTGCCCGAAGCAGACGCCACAACCGTGAGGCCGGGCTTGTCGAACGGCTTCGGATAGATGACGTTGATGCTGGCACCGATGGCGCCGGCCGACAACGCGGCATCCGGTGACTTCAACACTTCCAGGCGCGAGACCATGTCGGCGGAGAGGCCGCTGAAGTCGAACGAACGGCCGCCAGTGGTCACGCCGGTGACGGAGTTGGCCGACGGGATGAAGCGTCCGTCGAACAGCGTTTCGTTGTAGGTCGGGCCGAAGCCGCGAACGGTAATCGACACGCCTTGGCCGGTCGTGGTCGCTTGGCCGTTGTTGGTCGAGTTCGCCGTCATCGACATCGTCACGCCAGGAATGCGCATCAACGCATTGGCGAGGTTGGCATCCGGGAACTTGCCGATGTCTTCCATCGTGATCGCATCGACGAGGCCGAGGCTTTCGCGCTTGATGTCGAGGTTGCGCTGCAGCGATCCGCGAATGCCTGTGACGACGACCGTTTCCATGGAGTCTTGCGCACTCGCGGGCACAGCCGTCAACGCGGCCATGACGCAAGCGCTGCCCAGCAATGCCGAGCGCATGATGGTGTGGTTGGTTTTTCGCACGTTATCTCTCCCTCTGTTGTTTCTTTGGCGGGTTGGGCACACCCGCCCGATCGGACGAGCAGTTCGTCCGCTCGTGTAGCGCCGCGCGGCTCTTGAAGTTGTGCAAGCATTTCGGGCAGCCCCCGCCCCGTCCGTCGCTTTGCCGTCGTGGAAATCCGGCGCTCAGCCGGCGTTTCCGGGAGCGCTCCCGGACCCTACCGAGGTAACGCTACCACCCTAAAAGCTATCAGTTGGGGAAAGCGCTGTCTAAATGAAACAGGCCGCAAATACTTGACGACGAGAGAATTACCGGGCGTATGGCAAAGTCGTACCACAGTACTACCTAGAAAAAATTTCTGTGATGATGCAGAAATACCGTCGAATACTTCAAACGATCTCCCAACAATATGACGGATTGGCAGCCCGGTTCCACACCTTCGCATTTAGCATGGCGTGAATGCGCCGGAATGATCGCAAGCGGTGGTGGGGAAAAGGAGGTGTGGTACGTCTATGCCTAGCGCCGATAATGCAGTCCGACCGTCAGACGGCGACCATAATCAACGACATCCAGCACCTGCTCGGCAAAGCGTCCGCGCGTCGAGTAGGTGGAATTCAAGAGGTTCATGACCTCGCAATAGACGTCGAGATTGCCGGTCAAGGCGTAGCTGGTCGAGAGGTCGACGTTCCAGCTTGAATCGACGAATGTCGGTTCGGCGCCAAAGGCGGAATAGTTCTGCTGCTGACCGAAGTGGTCGAGGTAACTGTCGCGCCAGTTGGCGGCGATGCGAACCTGGAAGCCGTCTTTGTCGTAGAAGGCGATCAGGTTGGCGCTATCGGCCAGACCGGTAACGGCGAAGCCGCTGGTCGTCAGGTCATGCGGATTATAGGGCTTGTTGGAGCCAACCAGGGTTCCGTTCGCCTGCAAGCCGAAGCCGCTATCGTCGAAGACGTGCTGCACCGCGACCTCAAGGCCATAGACCGATGCCGTCGGGCCATTGAGATAAGACGAAACGCGGAACAGCGCTGGCGCGTTGGTCGTGGGGTCGGAGACGTTGTTGATCGTCTGCGTCTTGGTGCCCGAGACGATGAAATTCGTCACGTTCTTGATGAAGGTGTTGACCGATACATAGGAGTTCGGCGCGTAGTACCATTCCGCGGCAAGGTCGAGATTGTCCGACAGGAACGGCTCCAGTTCGGGATTGCCGCCGGTGGCGACCAAAGAACCAACCCGTTCGGACGAGGTCAGGTTCAGGATCGGCGTCAGGGTGTTCAGCGGCGGCCGGGTCAGTGTCCGCGACGCGCTGAGGCGAACATCGATCTCATCGCTCACCTCGAGCGTGAAGTCGACGTTCGGCAGAATGTAGGTGTAGGTGCGCTGGTTGGTGACAGGGGTCTGCTGATCGTACTCGACCAGGAAGGCGGTGTGGTCGGATGGCATGATCGACAGGCTGGTGGGACGCCGGCCGATACCGGTCGAGGTCAGATCGGTGTATTCCGCGCGCAGCCCGGCATGATAGCGTAGCGGCAAGGTGAATATCCGGGTCGTCCCCGCGAGGACGAGGTAGCCGGCGGAGTTGTCCTCGTAGATTTGCTGGAAATTGGCGGGATCGAGCACGACCGAGAGCTTGCCGTGATACGCCGGATCGCAGCAGCCCCAATTGAACCCGGGTATGGCATTCGGCGTGGTCGGGTCGCCAAGACTCTCGAGATACCCGATCACCGCCTTGGGATCGAAAGCGACGACATGAGCCGGCAACGCATCGGCCCCACGCCAGCCCGAAATGAAATTTGCGGTCGCGAAAGAGCCGGCAAACAAATTTGGAGGGAGGGCTACGCCAGCGGGCAGTCCGGCGGCCCCGCCGTTGCTATAGGTGTTGTGCGAGGCTGCTCCGTAGCCGGCGAACGCCTGCCAATGATTGTTGGCAAAATCCTGGTAATTGACCAGCTTCATGTGGTTGGCAACGCGTTGGAAGCCGGCGCTGATGCGCACGGACTCGCCTTCCCAGTCGACTTCGAGTTTTGCTTGGTTGACGAGATAGCGGTTGCGTTGGCTGATCAGCACGAGAACGTGTGAGCCGATGAGGTTTGGGTCAAGAAAACGCGAACGATCGCCGTTCGGGCCATAGACGCTGTAGTAAGGCAGGATATGATTGCCGCCTGCCGCCACAACGATGCCGGTATTGGAGCCATTGATGCCGGTTGCAGTTGATGGGCCGTAGCCGACGTCGGCACTGAATTCGCCGAACTGTCCGCCGGGATTGAGCGAGGAGAGCGCCAGGTCGGCATCGGCCAGAATGGTGAAATTTCTGGCGGGCGTTACGCGCATGTTGATGCCGAAATCGTAGCTTTGCAGCACCTGTTCATTGTTCTGGGCGTCGAAATCAGTCGGCGTGTTGGGCCGCACGAAACCGGTGATGGTGCCGTGATCTGATGTCGTCACCTCTCGCATCTCGCCAGCATTGTTCCAGATGGCGTAACCGTTCTGCCGCTCCTTGAGATCGTTGCGGGTGAAATTGCCGTTGACGGTCAGGAGGATGGTTTCGATCGGGCGCCATTGCAGGATCGTGACCGCGTTCTCCCGCATTTGCCAGTTGCGGATCTGATAGATGCCATAGTCCTGGATGTACCAAACGGGCCGTGTGGTGTCCGATTCCAGCGGTGCGCCGCAAGGCATCGTGGCACCGGCGAACTGGCAGGGATCGAGATACGAGCCTTCCCAGCCCCAAATAGTGGCTTCGTTGCTGCGGCTCTTGGTTTCGGCATACGCCGCTGCCACCAGAATGCCGATGCGGCCGTCGTCGAAGGTATCGCTCAACAGGACATTGCCGTTCGGAGTCCAGTGGCCGGCCTCGGGCGTGAAGGTGGTCGAGGCCGAGCTCGCGATCCTGAATCCGGGCGTATCGAGCGGCTTGGGATATTTGACGTTGATGGTGGCGCCGATGGCGCCCGCCGACAGCGACGGATCGGGGCTCTTCAGGACGTCGACTTCCTGTACCAGGTCGCTGTTGAGGGCTGAGAAGTCGAAGGCGCGATTGGAAACGCCCGAGGGAATCTTGCGTCCGTCGAACAGGGTATCGTTGAAGGTCGGACCGAAGCCGCGCACCGTGATCTCGGTCGGCTCGCCGGTCGAGGAATTGATGCCGCTGAGACTGGTGACGGCGCGGTTCACGGTGACGCCGGGAATGCGCATCAGGGCGGTGGCGAGATTGGAATCGGGAAAGCGTCCGGCGTCCTCGTAGGTGATGGCGTCGATCAGCCCGAAAGAACCGCGCTTGACGTCGAGGTTGCGCTGCAGCGATCCGCGGATGCCGGTGACGATCACCGTCTCTGCTTCCAGCGGCACCGGAACGATCGCCGCAATGGGCGCCGGCAGGCGTGCCGCGGCGGCTTTGACGGGACGCACGATCAACCCGCCGCTCCCGTCGGGAACGATTTCCAGATTGCTGCCGGCGATAACGCGGCCGACCGCATCCTGCGCCGACATGGTGCCATGCACCGCAGACGCCTTCAGATCGCGCACGGCATCGGGTGCGAACAGAATGTTCGCACCGGTTTGGTGCGCAATATCCCTGAGCGACTGGGCCAAAGGCTCTGCCGGGACGTGGACATCGCCCGCAAAAGCGAAGCGTCCACTTACCGCCACCACCGCAACCGCCGCCGCCCAGAAACCTAGTCGACGACTGCCCGGTGTTCTGCCCCCGACCATGTGCCCCCTTGCGGCAGGTACTCCGCCCGACAAGCTTGAGGATCGATGATGATCAGCATTTCCTCACCTGTACTTCAGGTTCTTTTTTCCCGTGCCGGATTGGGCTCGAGTCTGACCTGATCCGTATCGACTTCCAGTATGACTGGAAGCAGTGTCGCGACGGAATGGGCAAACGCCACATTATCTCCGACACGATAAACGCCACTGATCCGCAGATCGGCGACCTCACCGTCGTGGACGGCGATCTTGATCACCGAATAGCGATTCATCTCGCGCACGGCGCCAGCCAGCGTTTCATTGTCGAACACGGCTTGGCCGGTCTGCCACGCGAGCAGCGGCACCAGATTGGGTCTGTCTTTTCGACGCCCCCAACGCCCGGCCGCAAAGCGGTCGCCGACCGCGAGTATCTGGCGCAGCGACCCGTCCTTGAGCGCAACCGTAAGAGAACCCTGGATCAGCACGACGCAAACGTCATCGCCGTCACGCCGAACGTCGAACGTGGAGCGTGCAGCGAAGATGCGGCTGGATGCGGCGTCGACCACGAAGGGGCGCGTATCATCCTCGCGGACGTGGAAGTTGCACCGCCCGTGTTCGACCGCAACCGTGCGGGCATCGCGGTCGAATTGCGTTCGGATTTTCGTGTCGGTGTCGAGAAACGCCTGGGTGCCGTCCGGCAGGACGGCATGCTTTTGTTCGCCGACCGCGGTTTCATAGGTGCCCGCGCCGGCGTTTTGCCAGAAGGTGAGAAGGACGCCGGCCGCGGCCAGCGAACCGAAACCCGTTATCATGGCCCGGCGCGGTATGACCCGGCGCGCCGGCATTGCTATCGGCTCGTCCCAGGCGGCGCCGGCGATTTCCCAAACTTCCGTAACCGCTTCGAATGCGGCAGCGTGCCGTCGATCCTTGGCCAGCCAAGCCCGGAACGCTGCCTCGTCGGCAGCGCTTTTGTCGTCGGCTCTGAGACGGGCAAGCCACGCCGCCGCCTCGGCCCGGATTTCGGGAGCTATTTCACTTACAAACGCCATTTCACCAGTCTCGGGTCCACTCGGTCAAAAACAACGCCGCTTTCGCAATGTGCTTTTCGACGGCACTCTGGCTGATCCCGAAATGAACCGCGATCTCGCGGTATTTCATTCCGTGAAGCCGGTGCATCAAAAATATTTCTCGGGTGCGCGGGGTCAGTTTTGTGAGGCCATCCTTCACCCTAGCTAGACGCGCGCGCGCCTCGATTACCTCATCTTGGAGCGGCGCATCGTCGGGCTGCTGCGCCTCCTGCCCCGCATCTCCTGGCGCCCACAGCCGTTCGTGGCGGTGGATGTCGATGGCAATGTTCGTCGCCGTACGCACGAGAAAAGCGCCTGGATTTTCAACGGCATGCTCGGCGCGATATTGCTCAAGGCGGATGTAGGCCGTGTGCAGCAGGTCCTCTGCGTCGCTGCGTCCGCGGGTATGGCGCGTGACCAGCTTGAGCAGTTTGCTCCAATAGGCTCTTTCTGTTGGCACTTCGGCCATTTGCCCCCCTACTGACAGAATTATAGCAGGGCTTGCGGCAGGCTCAGGCGATAAATTTCCCTTTTGGCCCATGAGGTAAATGATGGGTCATACGTCTCCGGGCAATATTGTCAGACATAACGGAGTGTTTGACGCAAGAATCAATGGGGCCAGCCCTCCAGTGAGAGCGGAGGGCTGGCGAATCGCACCGGATGGTGACGAATGGACGCGCCAAAGCAGGGGCGAAGACTGCCGGACCGGCCGGCCCACTTATTCCGCCGGCGACACCGCCCCATCCGGAGCCCCGCGGCGCGATGGTGCGGTCAGGCGTACTTCCAGCATCCTGAGTAGCACATAGAACACCGGCGTCAGGAACAGGCCGAAAAAGGTGACGCCGAGCATGCCGAAGAACACCGCGACACCCATGGCGTGGCGCATCTCCGCTCCGGCACCGGTGGAAAGTGCCAGCGGCGCCACGCCCATGATGAAGGCGAACGAGGTCATCAGGATCGGTCGCAGCCGGAGTCGCGCCGCCTCCACCGCCGCTGCCACAATCGAACGGCCTTGGTGCTCCAGGTCGCGGGCGAATTCGACGATCAGGATGGCGTTCTTCGACGCGAGGCCGATCAGCACGAACAATCCGATCTGGGTGAAGACGTTGTTGTCGCCGCCGGTCGCCCACACGCCGAAGATGGCCGAGAACAGGCACATCGGCACGATCAGGATGATCGCCAGCGGCAGGACCAAGCTTTCGTATTGCGCCGCCAGCACCAGGAAGACGAGCAGCACGCAAAGGGGAAAAACGAACAGCGCGGTATTGCCGGACAGGACCTGCTGATAGGTTAACTCGGTCCACTCATAACGCATGCCCTTGGGCAAGGACTGGTCAAGGATTTTCGAGATCGCCGCCTGCGCCTGGCCGCTGGAATAACCCGGAGCGGGGGCTCCGTTGAGGTCGGCCGAGCGGAAGCCGTTGTAGCGCGTGGCGCTGTCGGGGCCGGCGGTTTCGGACAATCGGATCACCGAGCCGAGCGGCACCATCTCGCCGGCGACATTCTTGGTCCTGAGCTTCAGGATGTCGGCGGGGCGGGAGCGGAACGGGCTGTCGGCCTGGGCGATCACCTGATAGGTGTGGCCGAATTTGTTGAAGTCGTTGACGTAGATCGATCCCAGATAAATTTGCATGGTGTCGAACACGTCCTGCACCGAGACACCGAGTTGCAGCGCCCGGGTGCGGTCGAGATCGGCTTCGAGCTGGGGTACACCGATGTTGTAGTTGGAAAACACCCCGCCCAGCTCCGGCGTCTGCCGCGCTTTCATGGCGACGGTCTTCATCGCCGCGTCGAGCGCCTCATAGCCCTGGTCGGTGCGGTCCTCCACCTGCAGCTTGAAGCCGCCGATCTGGCCGAGTCCCTGCACTGGCGGCGGCGGAAACACCGCCACGATGGCGTCCTTGATGCCAAGGTATTTCATCTGCAGGTTTTGCGCGATCGCCTGTCCCGACAGCTTGGCGCTGGTACGCTGTTCGAACGGTTTCAGGGCGATGAATACGACGCCGGCCGATGGGCTGGTGATGAAGCCGTTGATCGACAGGCCGGGGAAGGCCACGGCGTGCTCGACGCCCGGTTCCTGCAGGGCGATGTTCGACATCTGGCGGATCACGTCTTCGGTGCGGTTCAGCGTCGCCCCTTGCGGCAGCTGCGCGAAGCTGACGAGGTATTGCTTATCCTGCAGCGGCACAAAGCCGGGCGGCACCATCTGGAAGCCAAGATAGGTGAGGCCGAGCAGCACTGCATAAACGCCGACCGCCCGCGATTTATGGCGCAGGGTGCCGCCGACGCCACGGCTGTAGCGATCGGAGCCGCTGTGGAAAACGCGATTGAAGCCGCGGAACAGCGGGCCGCCGTAGCGGTCCATCTTTTGCGTCAGCCAATCCTTCGGGGCGTGTGGCGATTTGAGCAGCAGCGCCGCCAGAGCTGGCGACAGCGTCAGCGAGTTGAACGCCGAAATGATGGTCGAGAACGCGATGGTGAGCGCGAACTGGCGATAGAACTCCCCGGTCAGGCCGGCGATGAACGCCACCGGCACGAACACGGCGCACAACACCAGGGCGATGGCAATGATCGGTCCGGTCACTTCGCGCATCGCCCGGAGGGTGGCGTCATGGGGCGTCAGGCCGTCTTCGATGCCGCGCTGGACGTTCTCCACCACCACGATGGCATCATCCACCACGATGCCGATGGCAAGCACCAGTCCAAATAGCGACAGCGCATTGATCGAGAAGCCGAACAGATACATCGCCGCGAAAGTGCCGATGATCGATACGGGAACCGCCAGAAGCGGGATTATCGAGGCGCGCCAGGTCTGCAGGAACAGGATCACCACCAGCACGACCAGAGCCACGGCTTCCAGCAGGGTGTGGATGACCGCTTCGATCGAGCCGCGCACGAACACGGTGGGGTCGTAGACGATGCGGTATTCGACGCCGGGCGGGAAATTCTTGGCGAGTTCCGCCATGGTCGCGCGCACGTTGTCGGAAATCTGGATGGCGTTGGAACCCGGCGCCTGGAAAATCGGGATCGCCACCGCCGGCTGGTTGTCGAGCAGCGACCTGAGGCCGTATTGCGAGGCGTCGATTTCGACGCGCGCCACATCCTTCAGCCGGGTGACGACGCCGCCGTCCTGCTTGATGATGATCTCGGAGAATTCCTCAGGGTCGGACAGGCGTCCCTGAGCGTTGATCGGCAGCTGCAGTTCGCCCTTGTTGCCATAAGGCGGGCCGTTGATCACGCCGGCGGCGACCTGGACGTTCTGCTGGCGCACGGCGTTCACGAACTGATCGGCAGTGATGCCGCGCGCGGCCATCTTCTCCGGATTGAGCCACAGCCGCATGGCATAATCGCCCGATCCGAACAGCTGCACCGAGCCGACACCGTCGATCTTGGCGAGCTGGTCCTTGACGTTCAGCACCGCGTAATTGCGCAGGTACAGCGTGTCGTAATGCTTGTTGGGCGAGATCAGGTGCACGACCATGGTGAGGTCGGGCGAGCTTTTGGTGGTGGTGACGCCGAGATTGCGCGTCACGTCGGGCAAGCGCGGCAAGGCCTGGTTGACGCGATTCTGCACCAGTTGCTGGGCGAGATTGGCATCGGTGCCGAGCTTGAATGTCACCGTCAGGGTCAATTGTCCGTCGCTGGCAGCCTGCGAGGACATGTACAGCATGTTCTCGACGCCCTGGATCTGTTCCTCCAGGGGCGTGGCCACCGTCTCGGCGATCACCTTGGGATTGGCGCCGGGAAACTGCGCCCGCACCACGACCGACGGCGGCACGACTTCGGGGTATTCCGAGATCGGCAGCTGAAAGACGGCGATCAGGCCGGCGAGAAAGATCGCCACCGAGATGACGCCGGCAAAGATCGGCCGGTCGACGAAAAACCGCGACAAATTCATGGTCGTCTTCCGCTTAGCGTGATGCGATTTTCGATTGCACCGACACCGGTGCGCCCATCGCGACGTGCTGGACGCCGTCGACGATCACCTGATCGCCGCTCTTCAAGCCGCCGAGCACGACGCGCTCGCCGTCGAGGGTGGCGCCGAGCTTGACCTCGCGCATTTCCGCCTTGCTGGCTTTGCCGACGACGAAGACGAACTTCTTGTTGAGATCGGCAATGACGGCGCGTTCGGGAACCGTCAGCGTGTCGCGGTGGTCGCCGGCACCGAGCCGCACCGAGACGAACATGCCCGGCACCAGGCTGCCATCGGCGTTATCGAACTTGGCGCGCGCCCGGATGGTGCCGGAACCGGAGTCGATCTTGTTGTCGAAGCTGTAGACCGTGCCCTTGAAGACGCGGCCGTCGGCGCCCTGCAGTGTCATCTCGACCGGCAGCTGCTGTTCGTCCGTCGCCGTTTCCGCCCGCGCATGGACGGTGGCGAGATAGGTCTGCTCGTCGACCTCGAAATCGGCGTAGATGCCGTCATTGGAAACGATCGAGGCCAGCAACGGCGCGTTGGGCGTGGTCTGCACCAGATTGCCGACCGTCAGCTCCGGCCGGCTGATGCGCCCCGAGATCGGCGCCTTGATATAGGCGTGATCGACATCAACTTCGGCTTGGTGCAGGGCAGCTTGTGCCACCGCCACGTTGGCGACCGCGACCTCGTGGGCATTGACGCGTTGGTCATAAAGGCTGCGCGCAATTGCGTTGGCCTTGATCAAGCCTTCGCCGCGCTGAAGTTCCGTTTTGGCCAGCGCCGCGTTGGCGCGTGCCGAAGCCAGATCGGCTTTTGCCTTGGCCAGCGCCGCCTCATAGGGCCGGGCATCGATCACCATCAGAATTTGGCCCGTTTTGACGATCTGGCCATCCTTGAAGCGCACGTCGGTGATGCGCCCGCCAACTTCCGGACGGATTTCGGCGTAATCGACCGCGTTGAGGCGGCCGGAGAACTGCGACCACAGTTGCACCTCGTGCGGCGCCACCGTGACAACGCCGACGGGAACCGCCTGGGGTGCGCCCTGCGCCGCCTTGGCACTGGTCCCGAGGCTGAAAACGACGGGAAGGGCCAGCAGCGTCCCCAGCGCGACGGCAAGAAAGACCCTTGGATGTCTGCGGACTATTGCAACCATGATGCCGCTCCACTATTTTGATTTTGTAATGAACGACACAGATAAGTTGGAACCGCGTTTGTTCAAGAGTAATTCTGTAGCGAACGGTACAAAAAAATTATCGGGAGCCTGACGCATGGGGCGTCATCGTGAATTCGATCTCGAACAAGCCCTGGCGGCAGCCCAAAAAGTGTTTTGGGTCAAAGGCTACGACGGCACTTCGATCAGCGACCTGACCGAGGTGATGGGAATTAACTCGCCCAGTCTTTACGCTGCGTTCGGATCGAAGCAGGGCCTGTTCAAGGCAGTGCTCAACCACTACGACGCGTCACGTGAGAAGGTTCTCATCAAGATTCTGGCGGAACCGACGGCCAAGGCGGTGGCCTCCCACTATCTGTCCGCGCTCGCCGACTACGCCACCGACAAGAAACATCCGCCGGGTTGTTTGATGATCAAGGCCGGCCTGTCGCCTGGCGAAGGCGAAATTGCCAAGCAACTCGCCCAGCACAAGGCGGCGATGGAGATGGCCCTGCGCGAGCGCTTCGAATGCGCCAAGCGGGCCGGCGATTTGCCGCCCGACGCAAATCCGACGGCGTTGATGCGCTACCTGATGGCGATGGGCAGTGGCTTATGCGTCCAGGCGGCAGGCGGGGCCAGTCGCGAGGAGTTGCGCAGCATTGCCGAACTCGCGCTCGCCGGCTTTCCGGAAAAGAAAAAGGCGGCCGCCAAGAAAGTCGCGGCCGCCGTATAAATTTCCGAGCCGCGTTTAGCCGAGAACGACGGTGACGCGGTTGGCGCTGCCGGCCGGCTGCACCGCGATTTCGCGCACCGGCATACCATTCAGCGTGACCGCTTTGACGCCATGGGCGACATGGCTGGGATTGGTGACGGTGATGTCAAACGTGGCGCCGCGCCATTGGCGTTTTACCGAGAACGCGTCCCACGCCGGCGGAATGCAGGGATCAACCGTGAGAGTCGCGAAACCCGGGCGGATGCCGAGGATCCATTTGGTCACGGCGGTGTAGTTCCAGCCGGCGCTGCCGGTCAGCCAGGGATGGCGGGCACGGCCGTGACGGGGATGCTCGGCGCCGTAGACGAACTGGCAATAGGAATAGGGTTCGCCCTCGCGGGTTTCGATGCGGTCGTTCTGGTTGAATGGCAGCATCGAATCGTAGAAGCGCATGGCGCGGTCGCCCTGTCCCAGCCTCGCCGCGGCGATCACCGCCCATGGGTTCGGGTGCGAGAAGATAGCGCCGTTCTCCTTGATGCCCTTGTAGACGCGGCCCATGAAGCCGATTTCGTCGTTCGGTTTGGAGAACGAGGGCTGCAGCAGATGCAGGCCCCAGGGCGTGTACAGATGTTCGTCGATGGCATCGAGGGCGCTCTCGGCCCGATCCCTCCGCGCGGCGCCCGAGATGATCGACCAGGTGTTGCTCTCGAGGAAAATTTTGGCTTCCTCGCTGGCGCGGGTGCCGATCTTGAGGCCTGTGGCGGTGGTGCCGCGCGCGTACCATTCGCCGTCCCACAACTCGCGTTCGCAGGCGTCGCGCACGTCTTCTG
>NZ_JBWZET010000324.1:0-3255 GCF_056722145.1 Rhizomicrobium sp.
AACCGGGCGCGCGGCTCGACGTCGGCGCCAGCGGCTTCGACGGAATCGCCGTCGCGCGCCTGGCCTCGCCGTCGCCCGCCCGATTGCGCGCCGGGCTGATCGCGGCCATGCTGGCGCTGCGCGGGCGCGAGGCGCCGCGCGTCTGGTCGTGACGGCGAGGAACTTGCTAGCTTCGCCGGCGACGTGATCGGGGGGCCGCATGAATCTGACGCCGCGCGAAAAGGACAAGCTGCTGATCGCCATGGCGGCGGTCGTCGCCCGCCGCCGCCTCGAACGCGGGGTGAAGCTCAACCACCCCGAGGCGGTGGCCTTGATCACCGATTTCGTCGTCGAAGGCGCGCGCGACGGCCGCTCGGTCGCCGAGCTGATGGAGGCGGGCGCGCATGTCGTCGCCGCCGATCAGGTGATGGACGGCGTGGCGTCGATGATCCCCGACATCCAGGTCGAGGCGACGTTCCCCGACGGCACCAAGCTGGTCACCGTCCACGCGCCGATCCGCGGCGCCGATGACGCGCTGGTTCCCGGCGAGACGGTTGCCGCGCCGGGCGACATCGTCATGAACGAGGGCCGCGAGACGATCAGCCTCGAAGTGGCCAATTCCGGCGATCGGCCGATCCAGGTCGGCTCGCACTACCATTTCTTCGAGACCAATCCGGCGCTGAAGTTCGACCGCGCCAAGGCCAGGGGTTTCCGCCTCGACATTCCCGCCGGCACGGCGACCCGCTTCGAGCCCGGCCAGACCCGTAAGGTGCGCTTGGTGGCGCTGGCCGGCAAACGCCAAGCGATCGGCTTCCGGCAGGAGGTCATGGGGAAGGTTTGAAGCCCCTCGCCCGCTTCGCGGGAGAGGGGTTGGGGTGAGGGCAAGTCTCCCCCTCCCCTTCCCCTCATCCGGCGCTGCGCGCCACCTTCTCCCGCAAGCGGGAGAAGGGTTTCGCCCCGGCCGCTACTGCCACATTCCCTTCTTTGAGGCCCTCAATGAAGAATTCTCCCACCTCTCTTCCCCGCGCCGCCTACGCCGACATGTTCGGCCCGACCAAAGGCGACCGGCTCAGGCTCGCCGACACCGAGCTCTTCATCGAGGTCGAGAAGGACTTCACCGTCTACGGCGACGAGGTGAAGTTCGGCGGCGGCAAGGTCATCCGCGACGGCATGGGCCAGAGCCAGGCGACGCGGGCGCGCGGCGCGGTCGACACCGTCATCACCAACGCGGTCATTCTCGACCATTGGGGAATCGTCAAAGCCGACGTCGCCATCAAGGACGGGCTGATCCATGCGATCGGCAAGGCGGGCAATCCCGACATCCAGCCCGGCGTGACGATCGTCATCGGGCCGGGCACCGAGATCATCGCCGGCGAGGGCAAGATTCTCACCGCCGGCGGCTTCGACAGCCACATCCATTTCATCGCCCCGCAGCAGATCGAGGAGGCGCTGGCGAGCGGCGTCACCACCATGCTCGGCGGGGGCACCGGCCCGGCGACCGGCACGCTCGCCACCACCTGCACGCCCGGGCCCTGGCATCTGGCGCGGGTGATCGAGGCGGCCGACGACTTCGCCATGAACCTCGGCTTCGCCGGCAAGGGCAACGCGTCGAAGCCGGCGGCGCTGATCGAGCAGGTCGAGGCGGGCGCCTGCGCGCTGAAGCTGCACGAGGACTGGGGCACGACGCCGGCGGCGATCGACTGCTGCCTGTCGGTGGCCGACGATTACGACGTGCAGGTGATGATCCACACCGACACGCTCAACGAATCCGGCTTCGTCGAGGACACGATCAAGGCGTTCAAGGGCCGCACCATCCACGCCTTCCACACCGAAGGGGCGGGGGGCGGCCACGCGCCCGACATCATCAAGGTGGCGGCGCTGCCCAACGTGCTGCCGTCGTCGACCAACCCGACCCGGCCCTATACCCGCAACACGCTCGACGAACACCTCGACATGCTGATGGTCTGCCATCACCTCGACGGCGCCATTCCCGAGGACCTCGCCTTCGCCGAGAGCCGCATCCGCAAGGAGACGATCGCGGCCGAGGACATCCTGCACGACCTCGGCGCATTGAGCATGATGTCGAGCGACAGCCAGGCGATGGGCCGGGTCGGCGAGGTGATCATCCGCACCTGGCAGACCGCCGACAAGATGAAGCGCCAGCGCGGCCGGCTCGAGGGCGACGGGCGGGACAACGACAATTTCCGCGCCAAGCGCTACGTCGCCAAATACACCATCAACCCCGCCATCGCCCACGGCGTGGCCAAGCACATCGGCTCGGTCGAGAAGGGCAAGCTCGCCGATCTGGTGTTGTGGAGCCCGGCGTTCTTCGGCGTGAAGCCCGATATGGTGATCAAGGGCGGCGCGATCGCCTGCGCCCAGATGGGCGACCCCAACGCTTCGATCCCGACGCCGCAGCCGATCCATTACCGGCCGATGTTCGGCGCCTTCGGACGCGCGCGCACCGGGACGTCGCTGACCTTCGTGTCGCAGGCGGCGATCGACAAGGGCCTGGCGCGCAAGCTCAAGGTGGCCAAGCGGCTGGTCGCCGTCGAGAACACGCGCAAGATCGGCAAGAAGAGCCTGATCCACAACGACGCGACGCCGAAAATCACAGTCGACCCGGAAACCTACGCCGTGACCGCCGACGGCGTGCTGCTGGTCTGCGAGCCGGCGGACAAACTGCCGATGGCGCAGAGGTATTTCTTGTTTTGAGGGACGGGGCTGCAACCTCCTGCGTCGCCCCCGCGAAAGCGGGGGGCCAGCGCGGATCGAGGGCCGAGGCGGCGGAAGCGCTGGATCCCCGCTTGCGCGGGGATGACAGCAAGGACGGCGTCAGGCGTTCAGCGTCTCGTACAAATCCATCCAATCGGGGTTCATCGCCTCGATCAGCTCGAGCTTCCAGGCGCGCTCCCACTTCTTGAGCTGCTTTTCGCGGACGATCGCCTCGTCGATGTCAGCGTAGCGTTCATACCAAACAAGAAGTCTGACGTTGTACTTGCGTGTGAACGCCGCTCCGACGCCATTGCGGTGCTCATGCGCGCGGCGGCCGAGATCGTTGGTTACGCCCACGTACAGCGTGCCGTTGCGGCGGCTCGCCATGATGTAAACGGCGTAGCGCTCGTCGCCCACCTTGCGCCCCCAATTCGCCGAATTGTCACCCCCGCTTTCGCGCTAGTTGATGCACACATCTTGGTGCGGCGGAATGACTCGGGGTTGGTTTTGGGGCTTCCGGCGGCGGCGGATGGTGTGATTCTGTTGGCGGCGCTTCGATTC
>NZ_JBWZET010000325.1:0-8100 GCF_056722145.1 Rhizomicrobium sp.
CCGACAGGCCGATCAAACCGCCCGCGACCGCGAGAATATTCTTTACCCGGTGGCTCATCTCGTTGAGCACGAGGGTTTGATGTTCGCGGATGCGGACCTGGTCGCTGATGTCGCGCGCAATCTTCGAAGCGCCGATGATCCGCCCGGAACGATCACGCAATGGCGATACCGTCAGGGCAATCGGCACGAGCGTGCCATCTTTCCGCCGCCGCCACGTTTCGTAACGAGCAACCGGCGTACCGCTGCGGATCGAGGCGAGAATGGCCTCCTCCTCTTGCTGACGATCTTCCGGGATCAGAATCAACACCGGACGGCCGATGGCTTCAGCGGCGGTATAGCCGAACAACTGCTCGGCCGCTTTGTTCCAAGTGATGATGGTGCCAGTCAGGTCCTTGGAGATGATAGCGTCTTCGGAGCACTCGACAATCGCAGCAAGGCGCTGCTCGAGATAGGAGGCACGATTTTGCTCGCCAATATCTAGGATCACATTCACTCCGCCGATCAGCGTTTTTCCCTGAAACATGGGGGTGGCATAGATGAGGACGCGAACCAGTGTTCCGTCAGGTCCTTCGATACGGCCGTCCGCACCGCGAATAGGCCTTCGTTCCTTGAGCGCAATTGCTATCGGCGTATCGCGCATCGGTGTGCCATCAGCCCAATAAAGCGGGCGCGTATCGCTCCAGGCGCCGCCGGCCGGCTCGGCACCAAACAGCGCGACCGCGGCCGCGTTGAAGAACACGATCTTTCCGGCCGCATCCGTGGCATAAATCGCCATCGGCAGTGCATCAAATATGCATGCCAGCGGTCCCAATCCCGTGTCCACGCTGGCCAGCCAATCGACGCCCGCAAGCGCTTCCTCTCCCACTCCGATCGATGTCAGTTCCACCTTGCACCTTCTGAGGTCCGCCCGTATGACAGGACTGGGCGAGGACTGAATTCGCAGTCACTCTATCCGTTCGATGCGAATGCCGTCTCGGTGGCAACGGTTGGACGCTGTGACCATTTTGAGATCACAGTTGACGGCGTTCGCAAGGGCAAGGGGAACCGGCCGCATGTCTCATCGATTTTTCCTGCGAGACTTCACAATGGATGGCACGGATGCTCGGATGGGCTCTCACCTTTTTCATTTTGGCGCTGATTGCAGCGTTTCTTGGATTTTTCGCGATGGCAGGTCTCGCCGCGGAGATCGCCAAACTGCTTTTGGTCGCCTTCGTCGTGCTCTTGGCCATTAGCTTGATCACCGGGCGCACCCGCGGCACACCACCGATATAATATCCCGGAACCGCTCCCCAACCGGAGCGTTGTAGAACCTGCGAGCGGGAATTCGACACGGCCGCCCAGCCCCCTTCCCAAGACCGTTCGGGAGCCCGCTCGTTCCTCAACCTTCAAGCAAACCCCATGGCACGCAAGGCGCCGCCACGTTCCAAACCGGTGAAACGCGGCCCTCCCGAAGGTGCCCCGCCGCTATCGAACCGGCCGATCTGGTCGGGTAACCTCAGGCTGTCGCTGGTGAGCTGCCCGGTGGCGCTGTTCGGCGCGGTGAGCCGGCGGCGCGACATCTCCTTCCACCTGATCAATCCGGCCACGAACAATCGCATACGGATGGTTCCGACCGATCCCGACGCCGGACCGGTCAATCGCGCCGATCTGGTCAAAGGCTACGAGTTCGAAAAGGATCGCTACGCCATCGTCACCAATGACGAGCTGAGCGGCGTGCGGCTGGAGACCACCGACAACCTGGAGATCGAGCTGTTCGTCGACGCCGCCGCGATCGACCGGCTGTTCTGGAACGAGCCGTATTACCTGCTGCCGGAAGGCGATGCGGAAGCCTATAGCGTCATCCGCGAAGCCCTGGTCAAGACACAGCGCATCGCGCTCGGCCGCGTCGTGATGCACACCCGCGAGCGTTTGATGGCGGTGGAACCGTCCGGCAAGGGGCTGATCGGATATACCTTGCGAATGCGCGACGAGGTGGTCGATCCGATGACGGCGTTCGATCGCATTCCGGCCGACAAGCCCGATGCGCGCATGGTCGATATCGCCGAGCGCATCATCGAACAAAGTGAGGGCCCGTTCGACACCTCCACGTTCCGCGACCGCTACGAAGAGGCGTTGCGCGATCTGGTGCGGCGCAAGCAGGAGGGAAAAACCGTGCAAGCGCCGCACCCGGAACCGGCATCCAATGTCATCGACCTCATGGAAGCGCTTCGCCGCAGCCTGAAAAAGCCGGAAGCGCCCAAGAAGCCGGCGCCGAAGAAGCGCAAAGTCAGCCGGTGATGAACGACAGCGTCGAGAGATACACGAGCGTGAAGGTGACGAGGCCGAGAATGCCGCTGACGGTCAGGATGTAGGCTGCACGCGGCACATCGTTGCGACGGACGGCACGATAATGATCCATGCCACTCTCCCTTGAATTCCCACCGTCATGCAACGGTCGGAGTGTGTCACGGTTCCGCTCTGCCGGCACCATTCCGGTGAGGAACTGACGCCACGCACGGCGCGTTCTTCAACGTCAATCCCCCAAACGAGGTGCAATATGGCTTTGCAGAAAAGCGAACAGCTGTCGTCCCGCGAAACCGCCGGACTGATCGGCAGCGATAAGGTCGAAGGGACCGCCGTCTACCGCTCCAATGGCGATCGCATCGGCACCATCGACCGCCTGATGATCGATAAGCTGAGCGGCAAGGTCGGCTACGCGGTGATGAGCTTCGGCGGTTTCCTCGGCATCGGTGACGATCATTATCCGGTGCCGTGGTCGCTGTTGACTTATAATACCGATCTCGGCGGTTACGAGGTCAACATTTCCGACGCCCAGCTGCGCGGCGCGCCGCGTTTCGGCCAGGGCGAAGATTGGGCCCGCTACGATCGCGACCGCGAAACGGCGCTCTATTCCTATTACGGCGTCACGCCCTACTGGTGAGACGCACGGGTTCAGCCTGCCGGCACCAGCCAGTGCAGGCTGAACTGCCCGTCGCTCCAGACGGCGCGCGGCACGAATCCGGCCGCCAAGGCGAGATCCTCAAATTCCCCGATCGTGTATTTGTAGGAATTCTCGGTGTGGATGGGCTCGCCCGCTTCGAAGCGGACGGGGCGGCCGAGCACTTCCACCGTCTGGCCGATGCGGCTGACGAGATGCATTTCCACCCGCCGCATCACCGGATTGTAGAAGGCATAATGATCGAATGCCGCCGGATCGAAATCGGCGCCGAGCTCGCGATTGATCCGCATCAGGATGTTCTTGTTGAAGGCAGCGGTGATCCCGGCCGTGTCGTTGTAGGCGGCATGCAGAACCGCGGGCGCCTTGACCAGATCGACTCCGATCAGCAGCGCCCCGCCCGCCAGCGCCCCCCGCGCCCGCCTGAGGAACGCGACCGCATCGTCGGGATCGAAATTGCCGATGGTCGAACCCGGGAAGAAGCCGACCCGACGCTCACCGGCGTGGGCCTGCGGCAGATCGGCGACGGTGAAATCGGCGACCACCGGACGCACGGAAAGATCAGGCCAGCGCTCGCGCAGCGCCGCACTTTGCTGTTCGAGAAAATCGCCGGAAATGTCGATCGGGCGATAGGCGGCCGGCCGCACCAGCGCCGCCAACAAAAGCTCGATCTTCTTCAACGCGCCGGCACCGAATTCCACCAGCGTGACGCCCTCGCCCGCCAGATCGGCAATGGCGCGGGCGTGGCGTTTCAGCAGCGCGGTCTCAACCCGGGTCGGATAGTATTCGGGCAGCTCGCAAATCTCGTCGAACAGCAGCGAGCCGCGGGCGTCGTAAAGATATTTCGCCGGCAGCGATTTCGGCGCTGCGGATAGCCCGCTGATCACGTCGGCCGCAAACGGGCTCTCGCTCTGCCGCAAGGGATAGTTCATGCGTCCTCCGCCAGGCGAATGCCGCTGAATTGCCAGCGCGTCGCCGGCGGAAAGAAATTGCGATAGCTCGCCCGCAGATGCCCCGGCGGAGTCACGCACGAACCGCCGCGCAAAACCATCTGGCCGACCATGAACTTGCCGTTGTATTCCGCTGCGGCACCCGAGAAGGGGCGGAAGCCGGGATAGGGATCGTAGGATGAGCGCGTCCATTCCCAGGCGTCGCCGAACATCTGTTGACGCACGCCGACCTCTGCCGCGCGCGGCCTTAACGCGTCAATGGAAAGGAAATGGCCCGTCACCGGCAGATCGCGCGCCGCCGCTTCCCATTCGAATTCGGTCGGCAGCCGCTTGCCCGCCCACGCCGCATACGCCGCCGCTTCGTAGAAACTGACGTGCACCACCGGCTCGGCCGGATCGCGGGCGCGGATGCCGTGGAGCGTGAAGTGCGTGCCGTCGGGACGCCAATACAGCGGTGCCTGCCACGCCGCCGCCAACGCCCAGCCATCCGACAGCCAAAACTCGGGCCGGCGATAACCGCCGTCATCGATGAAATCCTGATATTCGCCGCAGGTGACGAGACGCGAGGCCAAGCGGAACGGCGCCACCATGACACTATGTTGCGGCCGCTCGTTGTCGAACGCGAAATCATCGCCGCTGGCGCCGATCGCCACCAAGCCGCCACCCGACTGCCACCACGACAACGGCGCCGCCGTGCGCGCCGGCACCGATCCCGTCGGACAATAGGCCGGTGCCAGCGGATTTTTCGAAAAGGCGTGCTTGATATCGGTAAGGATCAACTCCTGATGCTGCTGCTCATGGTTGAGACCGAGTTCGATCACTGCCGCCGTCTGCGGATCGCCGATCGCCTGGCGCATCGCGGCATCGACATGGGCGCGATAATCCAGCACCTCGCGCAGCGCCGGCCGCGACAGCAGCCCGCGCTCGGCCCGCAAATGCGGCGCGCCCAGACCGAGGTAATAGGAATTGAACAGCGCATCGAAGCGGGCATCGAAGACGCGATAGCCGGCACGACCGGCGAGGATCAGGCGTTCGAAAAACCACGTCGTGTGCGCCAGATGCCATTTGGTCGGGCTGGCATCCGCCATCGACTGGATCGCCTGATCCTCCGCCGACAGCGGCAGCGCCAGCGCTTCGGAAAGCGTCCTCACGGCAGTGTAGCGCCGCCGCAACCCGGCAATGTCGTCGATCTTGGTGTGCAGCATGGTATCCCGCCCAATCGGCATGGAACGCCCGCCGGGCGCCAAAGTTCCCTGGTGGCGTCCGGGAAGCGGCGGAACGAAGCCTTGGCGCGGGCCGTTCACTTCCGGAAAATCCAACCTTGGGAACGCCATGAAACACTTCGCCGCCATTGCCGTCTTCGCGCTGACCACTTCTGCCTTCGCCGCGACAGGCAGCGACTTCCTGATGGACGCCGCCAAAGGCGACAACGCCGAGATCATGATGGGCAAGCTCGCCATCCAGAAAGCCCAAAGCGCCGGCGTCAAGAAATTCGGCCAGACCCTGGTCACCGACCATACCAAGGGGAAAAACGAAGTGGCATCGCTGGCGACCTCGATGTCGGCCAACACGCCATCGGATGTGAAACCGGAGGCGCAGCAGGCTTACGACAAGCTGGCGCAGCTCAGCGGTGCCGAATTCGACCGCGAGTTCATCCATCACATGATCGAAGACCATCACAAGGATATCGCCGCCTTCACCAAGGAAGCCGCCGCCAAAGACGGCAAGGTCAGCGCGCTGGCGGCCAAACAGCTTCCGGTGCTGAAACGCCATCTCGCCATCGCGCAATCGCTGCAAGGATCGCGCATGGGCAGCATGCAAGGCATGCAGATGCCGCAGCGGCAGCCGTAGTCAAACAGGGCACCGGCGACGGTGCCCTCCTCGTTTGGGTCAGAACGACACTGCTGCCTGGGTGAGGCGCGCTTCCGGTTCGGTGACGTCATCCGGCTCGTGGAAACCGCACATCTCGGCCAGCGCCTCGGGATCGACCAGGGTGATGGTGGCGCGCTCGGTACGGACGAAATTCTTCCGCCTGAGGAGCTTGAAGGTGCGGTTGACATGCACCGCACTGAGCCCGAGCCCATCAGCCAGGGCCTCCTGCGTCAGCGGCAGTTGGAACGAGGTGCCGTCGGCCAGGCCGGTGCGCCGCAAGCGCGAATGGAATTCGAGCAGCAAATGGGCGACGCGCTCATACGCCTTCTGCCGGCCGATACGGGTGATCTGCGACAGCAGATAATGTTCTTCATGCACCTTCATCTTGCGGCAGGCCGCGGTCAGTTCGGGATAATCCGCCGGCCGATCCATCACCAGCGTGCGCAGCGCGCCGATTTCCATCGTCATCAGCCGCGTCAGCGAAGCATAGCCCGACAACGCGACCGGATCGGGCTCGAGCGACAAGCCCATCACGTCGCCGGGCAGATAATAGTTCAAAATCTGACGCCGGCCGTCACTGAGATAGCGCACGCGACAGGCCCAGCCGGAGCGGATCAGCTTGGGACGGTCGAGCGGATCGCCTTCGGAAATCAACCGCGCGCCGGGGCGATGGGTCTGGATGGCGCCAAGCTGGCGCACCAGCAGCGACGACTCCGCGCGCGACAGCGTAATGCCTCCGAACGTCAGGATGCCTCCGAAGGCGGCGGGAGCGTAACGATCGAGGTCAGCTTTCATGGGGCGACGCTGGTTTGTCAGTGTTACCACCGCATAAGCCGGCGACCGCATGATGGTTCCTCTGCATTTCGACTTTTTCGCGAAATCGCACGCCTGACAGCACCGTCACCACGGCGCAATTGGGAACACAATCCATGTCGTAGACGTTAGCCAGAACGGAGGAGACTGCGCGTGAAAAACGTTTTGATTACGGGGGGCGCGGGTTTCATCGGCTCCCATCTCGCCACCGAACTTCTGCACCACGGCTATCGCGTCCGCGTTCTGGATTCGCTCGAGGACCAGGTGCACCCCGGCGGCGTGCGGCCGATCTATCTCAGCAGCGACGTCGAATTCGTCCGCGGCGATGTCTGCGATGCCGATACTGTCCAGCGCACGCTGGAGGGCATCGACGCGGTCTGCCATCTGGCGGCAGCGGTCGGCGTCGGCCAGAGCATGTATGAAATCACCCGCTACACCGCGACCAACGAGCTCGGCACCGCGGTGCTGCTCGAAGCGATGATCCGGCGCGATATCAGCCACCTTCTGGTCGCCTCGTCGATGAGCATCTACGGCGAAGGCCTGGCCCGCCACGGCAAGACGCTGATCGAACCCGAGATCCGGTCGGCGGCCCAATTGAAGACCGGGCGCTGGGAACTGATGGCCGACGGTCGCGTGCTCGAACCGGTACCGACGCCTGAAACCAAAGCGCCATGCCTCAATTCCGTTTATGCCCTCAACAAATATGCGCAGGAGCGCATGTGCCTGATCTTCGGCGCGGCGTATCAGCGGCATGCGGTGGCGTTGCGCTTTTTCAACGTCTACGGGACGCATCAGGCACTGTCCAATCCCTATACCGGCGTGCTGGCGATCTTCGCCTCGCGCCTGCTCAACGGCCGCCCGCCGATGGTGTTCGAAGACGGCCGCCAACGCCGCGACTTCGTGCACGTCCGCGACGTCGCCCGCGCCTGTCGCATGGCGCTGGAATCTCCCGCCGCGGCCGGGCGCGCCTTCAACATCGGCTCCGGCCAGGACCGCGCCATCGCCGATGTCGCCGAGAACCTCGCCCGCGCCATGGGCCGCAACGACATCACCCCGCACATCACCGGAAAATCGCGCGCCGGCGATATCCGCCATTGCTTCGCCGATATCACCCTCGCCCGCGATACCTTCGATTTCACGCCGCAGGTCGATTTTGACGAAGCGCTGAGCGAACTGGTTGAATGGCTGTCGGGACAGGTGCCGATCGACAGTGTCGAACGCGCGACGGAAGAACTGCAGCGCCGCGGACTGGTGGCATGAGCGCGCCCGTCGTCCTTACCGGCGGCGCCGGTTTTCTCGGCACCAACCTCGCAGCCGCGTTGGCGCGTCGCGGTCAGCCGGTGGTGATCTTCGACAATCTGGCACGACCGCATGTCGAGAATAATTTGACCTGGCTGAAACAGCGTTATCCAGATCTCGTCCGCGTCAAGGTCGCCGATGTGCGCGATGCCGAGGCTGTTGCGGCGGCCATCGATGGCGCGCGCGCGGTGCTGCATCTGGCGGCGCAGGTCGCGGTCACCACCAGCCTCG
>NZ_JBWZET010000326.1:0-3094 GCF_056722145.1 Rhizomicrobium sp.
CGCCCAAACGCTCGATATCGGGGCGGTCTACGTGCTGAACCTCGGCCAAGGCATCGACACGTCGAAGCTGCCGAACAATTTCGGCAAGTAAGTTTCGAGGGGGATAAGGCCCGGTGCGCCAACGCGCGCCGGGTCTTATTTTTTTTGCGGCGGGCGTCTTTCCGTCCCCGCGGTGCTGCAATCTTTTCGCTGCACCACCGATTGAAAAGCAGGGAAGATGCCGTTGATCTCGATGCTGCGGAAGGCGCGGCGGCGTAGGACAGCTCCTCTTTCTGGCGCAGGCCGTCGGGACAGAACACGCCCCGCCACAGCGCCTGGCGACATCCCGAAACGCCGATCCGCAGCTGTCGCATCAGGCCATATTGATCCTGCATATCGGGTGCAACAAGCCAATCGTTAGACCAACATCCTATTTCGGTTTACCATTCCCCTCGCCCTGGGGGAGTCATGACTCATCCGCAACACGAGGCGGCGCGACAGGAACCGTTCGGCTATATCTGCCGGGCTTGCTCAGCCTGCTGTCCGCACAAATACATTCAGGTCAATCCGTACGAAGTGGCGCGGCTGGCGCGCCATCTCGGCATTTCCACCACCGAGTTCCTCGCCGTCTTCACCGAACAGGGCGGCGCCATCCTGAAGCGCGATCGCGAGGACGTCTGTCTGTTCCTCACGGCGCACGGCTGCAGCGTCTACCCCGAACGGCCGCTGGTGTGCCGGCTTCATCCGCTGGGCCGGCATGTGGCGGCTGACGGCACCGAGGAATGGAGCCGCGCCACGCCCCATCCCGACAGTCGCGGCGTTTACGGCGCGGGGACCATCGGCGAGTTCATCGTGGCACAAGGCGCGATGCCGTTCCTGCAGGCGGCCGACGACTATGCCGAGTGGGTGCGTGCCGCCCAAAGCGCCATCGATGCCGGGGAGGCCGATCCCGACATGCCGGCCGAGGACCTGATCGATATCGACGTCGCCATTGCCACCCATCTCAACGGCGCGCCCGAGCCCGACGACATCGAAGCGCGACGCCGCCTGCATCTCGACATTCTCTATCAAACCATCGGAAGCACGGGAACGCCGAAATAGCATTCGCACGACCCGGCGTGGTGGATTTCGCGGTGACGTGACGGCGTGCTAAGACTGGCGGCGCCGGAACGAGGGTTGCCATGCACTACACGCTGAACGTCAACGGTCGGGACCGCAGCGTCGATGTCGACGAAGACACGCCATTGTTGTGGGTACTGCGCGATGCGATGAACCTGAAAGGCACGCGCTACGGCTGCGGCGCCGGCTTGTGCGGGGCGTGCACGGTTCATGTCGACGGCGCGCCGGTGCCATCATGCCGGATGCCGGTGTCGAGTCTGGGCGCATCGAAGATCGTCACCCTCGAAGGCATCGGCGACACCGCGATCGGCAAGCGGGTGACGGCGGCGTGGCTCAAGGTCGATGTCATGCAATGCGGCTATTGCCAGGGCGGGCAGATCATGGCCGCGACCGCGCTGCTGGCGCAAAATCCGAAGCCCAGCGACGAGGACATCGTCGCCGCCATGGACGGCCACCTCTGCCGCTGCGGCACCTATCTGCGCATCAAACAGGCGATCAAGCTCGCCGCCGAAGGAGGTTGAGATGCTTCCTTCCGTTCTCGAAAAGCTCCGCCAGCCCGGCCCGACGCGGCGCGCCTTCATCGCGGTCAGTCTGGCCGTGGGCGGCGCCCTGGTGGTCGGCTATTACCGGCGCGGCGGAGCGCACAAGCCCGGCCAGCTCAACGCCTTCATCACCATCGCGCCCGACAACAGCGTGACCCTGACGGCGAAGAATCCCGAAATCGGCCAGGGCATCAAGACCGCGCTGCCGATGCTGATCGCCGAAGAACTCGATGTCGATTGGCGGCAAGTGCGGATCGAACAGGCCGATTTCGACGATGCCAACTTCAAGGGCCAGTACGCCGGCGGCAGCATGGCGACGCCGGAGAATTTCACCCCGATGCGTCAGGTCGGAGCGGCGGCGCGGGCGCTACTCGTCGCGGCGGCGGCGGAGCAATGGGGCGTTGCGCCCGATACCTGCACGACAGCGGCAGGCGTGGTGCATCATGCCTCCGGCAAGAGCGCGCCCTATGGTTCGCTGGTGGCCGCAGCCGCCAAGCGGCCGGCGCCCGTTCTCGCCCGCCTGAAATTCAAGGACCCGCGCGACTACAAGATCATCGGCAAGCCGGTCGCCGGCATCGACAGCCCGAAAATCCTCAAAGGCGCGCCGGTGTTCGGCATCGATACGGTGGTGCCCGGCATGCTCTATGCCGTGTTCCACAAATGTCCGGTGTTCGGCGGCAGCGTCAAACGCGCCAATCTCGACGCGATCAAGAAACGGCCCGGCATCAAGGACGCCTTCATCGTCGCCGGCAGCCAGGCGCATGTGTTCGGGGCCGAAGGCGGCACGGTTTCGACCGGCCTGTTGCCCGGCATCGCCATCGTCGCCGACTCCTGGTGGCGGGCTGAAAAGGCGCGCGAGGCGCTGAGCGTGGACTGGGACGAAGGTTCGTATGCGCATCATTCCAGCGCGATGTTCGCCGCCGAAGCCGAACGTTTGCTGGCCGCCGCGCCGGCCTGGGTCCTGCGCCACGATGGCGATCCCGACGCGGCCCTGAAGACGGCGGCCAAAACGATCGAAGCGCGCTACGACTATCCTTTCATCGCCCATGCCACGCTCGAGCCGCAGAACTGCACCGCCCATGTCGCCGGCGGCAGGGGCGAGTTCTGGGCCCCGACCCAGCTTCCTGAAGCGGCGCGCGGGCTGATCGCGGGCACCTTGGGCCTCAAGGAAAAGGACATCGTCATCCACATCACCCGCTCCGGCGGCGGGTTCGGGCGGCGGCTGATGAACGACTACATGGTCGAAGCCGGCTGGATTTCGAAGCAGGTCGGCGCGCCGGTGAAACTGATCTGGAGCCGCGAAGACGATTTCGCCCACGATTTCTACCGCCCCGGCGGCTGGCACAAGATCAATGCCGGCCTCGATCAGTCCGGCAAGATCGTCGCCTGGAAGCACGCCTTCGTCAGTTTCGGCAAAGATAAAAAGTTCGCGAGCTGCGCCGGGCTCGATCCCG
>NZ_JBWZET010000327.1:0-8566 GCF_056722145.1 Rhizomicrobium sp.
TCGCCCCGCCCGTCTCCGCCAGGATCTTCGTAATCGCAGCCGTCAACGACGTCTTGCCATGGTCGACATGGCCGATCGTCCCGATGTTGCAGTGCGGCTTATTCCGCTCAAATTTGGCCTTCGCCATTGTCGCGCCCTTTTGTCTCGTCCAGCCCGCAGATGCGGGAAATTTCGTCTCTAACTCGCGCCCGACATCGCTTTTGGCTTTGCCGGACTACCTCCATCAGTCGGAAGTTGGAGCGGGTGAAGGGAATCGAACCCTCGTCATCAGCTTGGAAGGCTGTTGCTCTACCATTGAGCTACACCCGCCTGTTCGACTCCTTTTTCGCTACCGACCTTACAAACACCTCCGGCTCTGCAGCCCCGCAGCCTTCTTAAGATTTGGGCCTCCCAGGACCGTTTTTTTGATTTGGTGGTGGGGGAGGTTGGACTCGAACCAACGAAGACGTAGTCAACGGATTTACAGTCCGTCCCCTTTGCCGCTCGGGACACTCCCCCTTAAACCAAATCAAAGACTTAGGAACCTCGGACGGAGGCGCAAGAGCCTCGCCCGCCCGCCTGGGTAGAACGTGTGTGATGCCTCCGGGAGTCGCGCTGCGGATTGGGGGTTATTGGTCAAACGCTTAAATGTGTCAATAGCTCCCTAACGCGGGGAAAGCCAATTTTTGCTCCCCCGCGGGAATCCGCCACGCAGGGTGACTCCCGCTCCACGCTTTGGCAACCCCGGATCAACCCGAACGGTAAACCTCGCGACGGTGGGCGACCGCCACGACGACCACAACCACTCGGTGATCCTCCAATCGGCACAAAATGCGAATCGAACCAACCCGATACCGCCAGAAGTCGGACAAAGCCCCTCCCAGCGACTTGCCATCAAAACGAGGATTGCAGGTCCCTTCAATCTTCGTTCTGAGAAATTTTGTTACTCGAGCCTGATCGACCGTTCCGAGCCTTTTTAGGTCCTTCGCGGCGCGCGGCGTGATCTCCAGCCCCCAGGCCAAGCCGTTGCTCGACTTCGGCAAGTGTATAACTCCGCTTTCCCCTGCTTTCCTCATAAGCCGTTATGGCCAGGAGATAGTCCTCGTAGTCTTCCAGATACTCCGCAATCGCCCTGGACGCGTAATAGCTCTTGCGACGACCGGTCTTGGCCGCCAACGCGTCAAGACGCTCGTCCAACGCCCGCGAAATGCGGACGACGCGCGTACCGGTACTCGTCTTCACACATACCTCCTGCGTCAGCTCATTGCCGCCAACGGTAGTTATAGGTGTAACACATGTAACACCTGTAACAGTCGCCGGCAAGGCCAGACCGGTTGCGCCTGCCCTGGCTCAGTTTATAAGGCGCCATGCCTAAAAATGACCGCCGGGAATACCGGCCCCGTTCCGACAAGTCCGAAAAGCCGCGTGCCCATGGCCCTCGCCCGCAGGGTGCGAAGCCGCAAGGCCCTCGCCCGGGTGCGAAGCCGCAAGGCGCCCGTTTGCAGGGGACGAAGCCGCCAGGGGGCAAGCCGCAAGGCTCCCGCCCGCGCCGTTTCGAGAAGCCGGAATCCGGCTTGTGGCTCTATGGCCTGCACGCGGTGAAGGCGGCGCTGGAAAATCCCCGCCGCAAGGTCAAGCGCTGCCTCGTTACCACCCGCTCGGCGGAAGAGATCGGCGCCAAGCTGCTCGGCCGCGTGCGCTATGAGACCGTCGACGTCGAAGCGGTCGGCCGTATGCTGCCGCCCACCGCCGTGCACCAGGGCGTCGCCCTGCTGTGCGAGCCGCTGCCCCGGCGCGATCTCGAAACCTTGCTGGCACCGTCCGAGCGCCGCCGCATCGTGTTGGTGCTCGACCAGATTTCCGACCCGCACAATGCCGGCGCCATCCTGCGCACTGCCGCCGCCTTCGGCGTTGCCGCCGTGGTCGTCCAGGATCGCAACTCGCCGCCGGAATCGGGCGCGCTGGCCAAGTCCGCTTCGGGGGCGCTCGACATCGTGCCAGTGATCAGTGTCGTCAACATTTCGCGCACTCTCGATGAGCTGCAGAAACTCGGCTTCTGGCGCGTCGCGCTGGCCGGCGACGGCGAAGGCCCGCTCAAGGACGCCGCCGCCGACAACGGCGACATCGCGCTGGTGCTGGGCTCGGAAGGCTCCGGCATCCGCCGCCTGGTGCGCGAGCATTGCGACGCCGCCGCCTACGTCACGATCGACAGCGCCATGGAGAGCCTGAACGTCTCCAACGCCGCCGCGATCGCGATGTATGAACTGAGACGAGAGTGAAAAGGTTTGTCCCGGCTCCGCGCCCTCCTCTGCACCTGCGTGCATTAGTGCGCTTGGCCGGGATGACACGAGAGCTCAGAACAACGCCGCCACCAGATCGTCGCCGGATTGGTTTTCGATCAGGACCAGGACCTTGTAGCCCTCGGCGTATTGCAGCTTGCCTTGCTTGTCGTGCATGAGCAGGCCCTCTTTCGACATCGTCGCGGTGCGACGGTCGTAGGCGAACAGCGGGGTCAGGCCGCGGTAATCCTTCTTGATCAGGCGGAACAGCAGCTCGGCGTTCTGCGGATGCAGCCGGACGCAGCCGGCACTGGCGCGGGTGCCGAGAAGCTGCACGTCGTCATCGACAGCGGCATGAATCGCGATGCCGGTCTGCCGCCCCTCGTTCTCCCATGAGAAGAACATCGCGAAGGGCATCTTGTGGCCCCATTGCTGCGAGGTATAGCGGCGGTAGACGCGGTCGGGATCGATCTGGAAATAGCCGGTCGGCGTGTTGGTGTTCCACATCGCCTTGCCGTCCGGGCTCGGCACCGGATGATCTTGCCCGGTGGAGACCGGGAAGCTGTACATCAGCTTGATGTAGCCGCTCGTCTCCTTGTTGAAGACGAACATGCGCTGATGCCACGGGCCGTGGTCGGCCTTACTGACATAAAGATAGAGGTCGAAGCTGTCGTACAGCTCCTTGGTCAGGCTGACCTTGAGATGCGCGAGCACGCGCGCAACCTCGGCGGACGATGGCGGCGCCGCATCGGGCGCGGGCGTCAGCGGCTCGCTTTCCACCTCTTGCGGTGCCAGTTCCATCGCGGGCGGCTTTGCCGTCGGCGGAATGATCGCCGGACGCAGCGCCGGCGCGGCGGGCTTTGGCTTGGCGACGGCCACTTTCGGCGCCGGCGCCGGCTTCGGCCATAACCAATCGGAAACGCCCTGCCAGGCGGCTGACGCCGTCTTTTCGGTCCAGGTCCACGCTGGGGTGATCACATGGCGGTCGGCAGCGCGCGCCGTGACGCCGGCAGCTGAACCGATTGCGGAGGGCGTCGCCTCGGCGACATGTCGGGCCTCTTCGGACCAAGGATGCTGAGGCGGCACAAGAACGCCGAAGCCGAGCGCGGCTGCGCCCAGCATATAGAGGACGGCGAACGTCCTCACCCCCTTGCCCCTGTGTCTCATAACGGAACAATAACCAGGAAATCGACCGCTTGTCTTGGTTCGCCGAGGGTGAAGTTAACAGGTGACCGAATGATGGCCGCCTGCCACTGGCGCAGTCCTTGCGAGACAGGAGCCAGACAGCGCCAGCGGGGCTTCCGGAGGTCGGAAATCGGGCATAAATTGCCACATCCGCCCGGAAATGCCGGGCAGCCGAAGGCAAATCCTTCCGAGACCCGCGCGGCTGAATGAGGGGGAACCATGGTTGGAAGTGTCGGCGGCTTCAATCCCGTCAACTTTGCCGCAACGGCTGGCCTGAATCGGCCAGCACAAACCCAGACGAGTCTCGACAGCGCCACCCAGCCGAGCGCGAGCGACACCTTCATGAGCTACATGAAGGAATCGCCGGCCCAGCGGATGGTCGACAACTGGCTGAAAGCGCACGGCCTCGACAAGGACAAGCTCGCCGCCATGAGCCCCGAGGACCGCGCCGCCGTGATGAAGCAGATGCAGCAAGAGATCAAAGACCAGCTGCAGCAGCAGACCGAGGCAAAGGGCACCGTGGTCGACCTGACCACCTGAGGCTCAGCGGCTCGCCAGAAGAACACCGGCAGTCACCATCACCGCCGCGAACCCTTTGCGGATCAAACTGCGGCGCGAAGTGTCCTCGCGCGAAAGATGCGGCGCCACGATACTCACGACGGTTCCGAACGCGACCACGAACAGCGTCGTGGTTGAGGCCACCGCCGACACCAGCGCCACCGGCGCCAGCAGCGTGGCATAGCGCACCGACAGGCCGCCGCCGAGATTGATCAGCTCGTTGGCACCATTGATGCCGAGAAGCGCGCCGGTGTGGGTGCGGATCAGGTGGACGAACTGCCGGCGGATCGCGCCGCGCAGCAACAACGCCACGCCGAACAGACCCTCGCCGACGAAAGTCCAGAAGGTGGTGGTCCAGAAATCGTCTTTCACCGCATAGAATTTGAAGATCACGTTGGCGAGCGCCAAAATGAAGGTGCACGCCACCATGCCGAGCATGATTTTCCACGGCAGCGCCGTGAGCTTGAAATCGGCGCCCAGCGACACGAACAGCACGCCGCCGAGGATCAGCGCCGCCCCCGCGGCAGACAGCAGCGTCAGGGTTTCGCCGAGCATCAGCCACGCCAGCAGGAAGCTGAAGATCGTGGTGAGCTGAAACATCGGCGCCACCACCGACGCCTCTTCGCTCTGGATGGCCTTGAGGTAGAACAGCATGGCGCCGATGTACATCACGCCCGAGGCCGTCATCACCACGATGGCCTTCAGCGACGGCGCCAGCACTTCGGGCGCGAACCACCAGATCAGCGGCAACGCGAGCATGCCGACCAGCGCCGTGAACAGCATCAGCACCGCGGTGTCGCTGTCGGGGAAGTAGCGGTCGATCAGATATTTATCGATGTGGACGGATACCGCCCACGACACCGGTCCGAGAAACGCGAAGAGGAGCCACATGGCCGCGCTTGTAGCGACATTCGCGGGCGCCCGCGAGCGCTACCCGTTCACCGCCCGGCGCCAGTCGGCGTCGTCTTCGTGGGCGGGGCGGCCACGCAAATACTCGGCGTAGTCGCGGTAGATCCGGGCGAGGCTGAGGATGTCCTCACGCAGAACGGGATCACGCGTGGAGAACGCCAGCCGCTCGGCTTCGTCGGCGCGGATATCGTATTCGTTGTCGTCGTGGAACATGGCTCGCTACTCCGAACAGCTAAGTGCCATCCACAATTATTCTAATTCGTGACTTACCCAGGACCAAACCTGACATCGCCCTCATCGCGGCCTGTCTGATGACAAAATATCGAAATGCCAACAGGCGGTTACAGGCGAAACGCCAAACCCGGCCCCGCGTTGCGCCGCAGCGGCGTGCAGTCGCACCGGTGTAACCGGTCTTGCGAGTGTTGGCGGGCGGCTCGGCGGATCGCCCGCAGCGCGCGCATGGCGACTAACCGGCTATAACGGGGCGAACCGGAGATTCCCCCCGTGACCCACGCCCACGAGAAAAAAGCCGTCGCCATTTCGTCCATGGCCGCCAGTCTGGCCATGACCATCGGCAAGTTCACGGTCGGGCTGCTCACCGGCAGCCTGGGCCTCATCTCCGAGGGTCTGCATAGCCTGCTCGATTTCGGCGCCACCGTGATGACCTACATGGCGGTGCGCGTCTCCGACAAGCCGGCCGACGCCGAACATCACTACGGCCACGGCAAGATCGAGGCGCTGACGGCGCTCGGCGAGACGGTGCTGCTGTTCCTCACCTCGCTGTGGATCATCTGGGAAGCGATCCATCGCTTGATGGCGCCGAAGATCGCAGTGGAAGCGACGGCGTGGTCGTTCGTGGTCATTGTCGCTTCCATTGCCATCGACATCGGCCGGGCCCGCGCCCTGAAGCGCATCGCCAAGAAAACCCACAGCATGGCGTTGGAAGCCGACGCGCTGCATTTCTCGTCCGACGTCTTGAGTTCCACCGTGGTTCTGATCGGGCTCGGCTTCGTCGCGGCCGGCTGGCCGATCGGCGACCCCATCGCCGCCGTCGGCGTGTCGATCTTCGTCTGCCGCGCCGGCTGGATGCTGGGACGACGCACCTTCGACACCCTGATCGACACTGCCCCGCAAGGCGCCGCCGAACGCATCACCGCGGCCGTGCGCGAGGTGCCGGGCGTGACCGAAATCGGCCGCGTGCGTATCCGCCCGGCGGGCAGCGTGGCGTTCGTCGACGTCGATATCGCGGTCGGGCGCGGCTGGCCGTTGACCAAGGTATTGAGCCAGAAACAGACGGTGGCCGAGGCGATCCGCGGCGCGATGCCGGAAGCGGAAGTCACCGTCACCACTCATCCCTTGAAGCTCGACGAGGAAACCATCCAGCAGCGGGCGCTGATCATCGCCGCCAATCACGGCGCCCACGTCCATCACATCACCGCCCATCGCATCGGCGCCGGCGACCGGCTGTCGCTGAGCTTCGATCTTGAAGTCGTCGGCACCCTGCCCCTCGGCGAGGCGCACCGCATCGCCACCAATCTCGAAGTCGACATGCGCTCGGAGTTCGGTCACGAAACCGAAGTGGAAACCCATATCGAGCCGCTGCAGGACGCCACCGTCACCGGCAGCGACGCCGATGCGGCCACGTTGGACGAGATTTCCGCGGCGCTGGAACGGCTGGCGGCGGAAGACGGCGTTCTGACCGACATTCACAATGTGCGGGCGCGCCAGACGACACAGGGCCTGATCGTGATTTTCCACTGCCGCACGGCGCCCGAGCGCACGGTGGCCGAAATTCACAGCATCGTCGACGCGCTCGAACGCAAACTGCGCGCCGCGGTGCCCGGCATCTGGCGCAGTGTCGCCCACGCCGAACCGTTCGGGGAACCCTAGGCGGCGGACTTTGATGGGAGATCGCCACCCCAACACTGTCATCGCCCGCAACTGCGGGCGACCCAGGTCAAATCTGTCGTGAACTTCGGAGTTGTGCAGATGGCACCTGGATGGCCCGCAGTCGCGGGCCATGACGCCGAGGGGCGTGGGACGATCAAGAGATTCCGACCGAACGTCCGATGCTCTAGGCGGCGCGGCGCACCGGCGGCGTCGAGATCGGCAGCTTGGCGGGAACGAGATCGGGCATTTCGCCGTTGAGGGCCGAGTGCCACTCTTCTTCGATTTCCATCCGGTTCTTCAGCCACGCTTCTGAGGCGTCTTGGGCGGCGGGTGCGATGGCGTTCGGGTCCATCTCGTTCTCCTGTTTTCAAGAGCAAGTAGGGACAAACCCCGATGGAGCAACAACCTCGTGTTATTGCGTAGGTAGCGCTGTCAGGTAGCGCAATCAGGCCGCCCGGCCCGCGCCAAAGCTGGCAAAAATCAGCCTCAAAAAAAGTCGTTTTTGTCGCAGAAAAACCGATGTGACCGGTCCCACCCACCACGATGCTCCGTGTGCGGATCACTGCGTTACCGGTATCACAAGCGCGGCACCGATCGGGCGGATCACGATGCGGAGTGCGTCAGGCGGAGCGGCGCACCGGGCGTTGCGAAATCGGCAGCAGCGGCGGCACCAAAGCGCCGGTTTCGTCGTGCAGCGCGACGCGCCACTCGGCTTCGATCTCGGCCCGCGCGCGATCGAGGTAATCCTCGACCTGGCCGCCCTCGCGTTCCCAAATCTGATGGCTGCGCTGGCTGATGCAATCCAACTGCCGGCGATCCATGACCGCGTTCTCCCTCGCCCGAATGTGGCCGCCATAAGGCAACCGCGGCGCGGAGAGTGCAATCTCGGCGCGGATGGTAAGCGTTATCAGGTAACGCAACCATGCCCGCGGTCGACATTTTTACCGCACATATCTTGTATAAAATGCTTACCATCAGGCATTAACGCCGGCAGGCAGTGCTTTTGGCGGCTTATTTCAGAACCAGGACTTCTGATTGCGGACGTAGGTCTGCTCGAACGCTTCGTCGGTCATCGTCAGGTAGATGATGCCTTCCACCAGCGCGATGATGGCCATGATCGGGCTGAGGATGAAGCAGGTGCACAGCGTCAGCAGCAGCATCGTCACGCCGGCGCCGGAATAGCCGAGATAGAATTTATGTATGCCGAGCGACCCGAGGAAAATCGCCAGCAGCCCCGCCGCAACCTTGGACTTGGCCCCCGAGATCGGCATCGACGGCGCAATCGGGAACACCGCCGTTGCGGTGCCGTCCTCGTGCGCCTCGAAATCGACCGCCAGACCGGGGCGGATGTCGAACACGCGACCGCGGTATTCGGTGCCCTTGAAGGTGTACCGCTTGCCGTCAGCGCCCGCGATCAAGCCTTCGCCGGTTTCCGGGCTGTAATTGAGAATCTGGCCCCGCATGTCATCCACTCCCCGAATACCTGCCGGACGGTAATAGATTCCACCGGCCGCCGATATGGCAAAACCGTCGCTGTCAGGGGGCTTTCGTGGCGGGCAACGCGGAAATATCCGGTCATAGCGTCCCCCTCCCGGATGATCCGGGAGGAGGACGATAGCGCAAAGAGGGACGGGGGGCGAACCTCAGTGCGGCTTGGCTTTCTTGGCCTTCTTTTTTGTGACCGGCTTCTTCGCTGCCGGTTTTTTCCCCTTCTCCTTCGTCTGAGCAAGGTACTTGCCGACGAATTCGTCGTTGAGAATGTCTTG
>NZ_JBWZET010000328.1:0-7285 GCF_056722145.1 Rhizomicrobium sp.
CCGCAATTCCGGGGGTAAACCATGCGATTGCTGGTATTGGCCGCGCTGATGATGACGGGCGCGGCGGCTGGAAACGGTCCCGCGGCAAGCTTCGATTGCGCCAAGGCCGCCACTGAAGTGGAAAAGCTGATCTGCACCGACGCCGACCTCGCCACCGCCGATGCGACATTGGCGACCGTGTACGGAAAGATTATTTCGGCCAATCCCGCCTACGCCGACGCCCTGCGCGGCGGCCAGCGCGACTGGCTGAAAGAGCGGGCGCGCTGCACCGGTACCCGCGCCCTGGCCTGCCTGAAGGAAAAATACGAGCAGCGCCTCGTCGTGCTGCGCGATCGAACGCTGCTCGCCTGCGCCAAGCCGGTGCTGAACGGCAAGGCCTTCGCGATGTCGTGCCTCGCGCCCAATACGGCAGAGAAGATGACGCTGACGATCGCCGGCACCAAGGGCGACTTCGCCGACCTGAAACTCCTCACCATCGCGCGCAACGGCGCGCCGATCCAGGACATCGCGATTCACGGCCAGTATTATTATGAAAACCTCGCCGCCACGCTGGCGGATCTGGTCGATGTGAATTTCGACGGCTTCCTCGACGTGCGGCTGGCGGTCGGAACCAGCGCCGGGCCGAATTCGGAATTTGCCTGGTGGCTGTTCGATCCCAAGTCCGGACGCTATGTCGCCAGCCCGATCGGCGAGCAGCTTTCTGGCTTCAACGTCTGGACCGATCCGATGGAAAAGACTGTGGCGGTTCTGGCTCGTGGCAGTTGCTGCGATTGGAACACATCCACCTATGCCTGGAGCGGCGGCGCGCTGAAACTGGTGAAGACACTCGATAGCGGCATGTTCTCGGGCGTGAGCCTGCCGGGGATGGATGATTTTCAGGGCATGATCTGCGGCGAGGAAACGTCGCACTACAACGACGCCGGCCTGATCACCCGCATCGATCTCGCACTCGACACGGCGGCGGATTCGCAATGCGAGAAGGATGATTTGGCGGCGCAGCCGAAGGTGCTCGCAGCCATCAAACGCGCCAAAGGCTTCCGGCTCGAGGTCAAGGACCAGCTGCATTTCGCGATTGTGTTCGACAAGCCGAAAAAACCGGAATGACCGTCCGTGCGTGCTTCATGACGCAGCGAGGAATTCCAGGATCGCACGGGCGGCGCGCAAGGAAGGTTGATCGGCGCCCTCGCCCATCAGGTGCAGCGCTTCAGTCTGATCGGCAATCTGGCGCGCGGCGGCGGCGGAATCGGTGAGCAGCGGCGCCACCGCATCGGCGAGCAACTCGGCGCGGCAGTCTTCCTGCATCAACTCCGGAATCGCGAGGCGGTCGAGGATCAGGTTCATCAGGGTGTAGTACCGCACCCGAACCCCGATCAGCTTGCGATAGATCGCGGCGGTCAGCTTGCCGACCTTGTAGGTCACCACCATCGGCGTGTGCGCCAGCGCCAGCTCGGTCGTCACCGTGCCCGAGGCCGCGAGCGCGGCATCGGCGGCAGCGAAGGCGGCGAATTTCTCGGCCTCGCCCTCGACCAGCGTCAGCGGCAGCGGCCACTGCTCCGTACCCTGACGGATGCGCGCGGCGACGTGCGGCACCACCGGGATGACGATGTGCAGTCCGGGCACCCTGGTTTTCAACAACGCCATGGTTTCGACAAACACCGGCAGCAGATGACGCACTTCCATGCCACGGCTGCCGGGCAACACCGCGAGCAGCGGCGCCTCGGCCGGAATATGGTGGCGGACGCGGAACGCCTCACCGCCAACCATTTTCTTGCCGCGCTCGAGCGCCGGATGGCCGACGAACACCGCCTTCAAACCGTAGCCGGCAAAGAACGGCGGCTCGAACGGCAACAGCGCCAGCACCAGATCGAAATACCTCGCCATCTTCTTGGCGCGGCCCTGGCGCGTCGCCCACACCTGCGGCGCCACGAAATTGATGGTCGGGATGTCGGGCGCCAGCTTCTTGATGCGCTTGGCGACGCGATGGGTGAAATCGGGACTGTCGATCAACACCACAGCATCGGGGCGCGTGGCGGCGGCGAATTCGGCGGCGCGCTTGATGCGGCGCAGGACTTCCGGAATCTTCGGCACGACTTCCTGCAGGCCCATCACCGACGTCGCCGACAGGTCGAACAGCGGCGCCAGACCTTCGCGCACCATGTGATCGCCACCGACGCCGACGATTTTCACTGTGCCATGGGTAAGGCCCTTCAGTGCCGCCATCAGTTCGGCCCCGAGCATGTCGCCCGATACCTCGCCGGCGACGAGCATCAGGGTGAGGGGCCTATCCTTCATGCGGCACGCCAATGACGAACAGCCCGAGCGCGTCGGCCTCCTCGATCACGGCGCGCTTGCCGAGGATCAGCGCCCCGCCCGCTTCCACCGCAATGCCCTTGAGCCCGACGGCGGCGGCGTTCTTCACGGTGGCGACGCCGATCACCGGCAGATCGGTCTTGCGATCCTGGATCGGCTTCGGCGCCTTCGCCAGCACGCCTTTGCGATGCCTGGCGTCGCCGCGGAAATGCGCCGGCAATGTCGCGATTCGCGCGATCATGGCGTCGGTGCCTTCGGCAGCTTCGACCGCCAGCGGCAGGCCTTCGCATACCACCGCCGCCTGCCCGACATCGAGCGCGCCGAGCGTGCGCACGATCTTGAACGCGGCGGCGACATCGTCTTCGTCATCGGCGGACGGCTTCACCCGGCCCATCACGCCGGAATCCGCGAGCAATCCGGGCGCCGCCTCGTGCGCGCCGACGGCGCGAAAGCCTTCGCGCTCGAAGGTTTCCACCACCGCGCGGAGCAGCGCATCGTCGCCCTTGCGCGCCGCCGCAATGATGCGCGGAGCAACCATCACTGCCTTGGCGTCGAGCTTGATCTCGGAGAATTTCGGCCGCGCCAGCTTGCCCGCCAGCACGACGTCGGAACAATTGGCGCCCCGCAGCGCCTTCAACGCGCGTCCGACTTCGCCGAGCGAAATAGTTTCGTGCGGATAGCCATCAATCCAGGCGTCGGCGCCGATGGAGAGAACGAACACCTCGCGCCCGCCATCGCGTGCGCATTCGGCGATCGCTTTCGGCAGGTCGCCGCCGCCCGCAATGATGCCGAGGGTGCTCATCCCTCAGCCATGTCCTCGCCGTGGCGGCGGGCCGGGCAGATCTTGCGCTTCGCAGGTGCTTCGATGAAGTCGAGCATCTCCTTGACCTCGGCCACTTCGCCGTAGTTCTCGCGGGCACGCGCCACGCGGTCGGCCATGGTGCCGTCATCGACGAGGAAAATGTCGTGATAAGTGTGGCGCATGGCATGGATCGCCGGACGCGGAATGCCGCGGCGCTTCAAACCGATCAGGTTGAGGCCGGCCAGGTGCGCGTGACTGCCGAAGGCGATGCCAAACGGGATCACATCGAGATTGGCCCCGGCCATGCCGCCGAGCATCGCGCCGCGCCCGACGCGGCCGAACTGCTGCACCGCGCTGAGGCCGCCGAAAATCGCGCCGTCGCCGACGGTGACGTGACCGGCAAGCTGGGCACCGTTGGCGAAGGTGCAGTCGCTGCCGACATTGCAGTCGTGACCGGCGTGCGAATAGGCCATGAAATAGCAGCGCGCGCCGATGCGCGTGACCTTGTGGCCCTTGCGCGAGCCGAGATTGAGCGTGACGCACTCGCGGATGACGCAATCCTCGCCGATGACGAGGCTGGTGTCGGTGGGATCGTTGTGATGGATCTGGCCTTCGCCGCCCATCGTCGCATGCGGGTGAATGACGGTGCGCGCGCCGATCGTGACATCGCCCGAGATCACCACATGAGCCAATAGCCGGACGCCGTCGCCCAGCTTCGCCCCCGCGCCTGCGATGCAATAGGGGCCGATTTCGACTCCGTCCCCCAGGACCGCACCGTCCTCAACGATTGCCGTCGGATGCACCGCCATTGTCACCCGTGCCTTCCTGAATCATGGCGGAGAATTCCGCCTCTGCGCACAGCGCGTCGTCGACATAGGCTTCGCCCGCGAAGCGCCACACCGGCCCGCGGCGCCGCAGCGCCCGAACCTTCATGCACAGCATGTCGCCCGGCTTCACCGGACGGCGGAAGCGCGCCTTCTCGATGGTCATGAAGTAGACGACGCGATTGCCCTTATCGAGATTGAGCGAATACATCACCATCGCGCCGGCGGTCTGCGCCAGCGCCTCGACGATCAGCACGCCCGGCATCACCGGATGATCCGGAAAATGGCCGGCAAAGAACGGCTCGTTGTAGCCGACCGCCTTGTAGCCCGTCGCGCTGGTGTTCGCGACGATGTCCGTCAGCTTCTCGATGAAAAGAAACGGCGCGCGGTGCGGCAGCAACCGTTTGAGGTCGCCGGTATCCAGCACCACGTTCTGCACCTTGTCGGTCATTCACCGCCTCGTTTCGGCTTTTTTATCATTGTCCTGAGCATCGTCACCTGCCTCAGCCAATCGCGCACCGGCATGGCGGGGATGCCCGCATAATCGGTGCCCGGCTCGAGTTCCTGGCCGATGATGACGCCACACTTGCCGCCCAGTCGCGCGCCGTTTCCGATCTTCGAATGATCCGAAATGCCCGCCTGCCCGGCCAGAACGACGAAATCGCCGATCTCGCAACTGCCGGAAATCCCGGCCATGCCGCAAACGATGTCGTGGCGACCGAGATGGGTGTTGTGCCCAATCTGCACCAGATTATCAATCTTGGTGCCCTCGCCCACGACGGTATCGCCGAGCGCGCCGCGGTCGATGGTGACACAGGCGCCGATCTCGACGCGGTCCTGGATAATGACGCGGCCGAGCTGCGGAATCTTGGTATGACCGGCGGCGCTCGACGCAAAGCCGAATCCCGGCTGGCCGATCTGCGCGCCCGGAAACACCGCAACGCCGTCGCCGAGATAGGCGTGACTGATTACGCTGTTGCCGGCAATCTCGCAGCCGCGCCCGACAGCGACGCCGCGGCCGATCACGACGTTGGCGCCGATGTGCGTGCCGTCGCCGATCTCCGCCCCCGGTCCGATCACTGCGCTGGGGGCAATCATCACGTCGGCACCAATCTTCGCCGACGGATCAACGCCGCCGTTGAACGGGCCCGCAATGCGATGGCAATCGGGATAGAACATCTCGGCGACCGCCGCGAAGGCGTGCTGCACCGACGCTACCGCCACCAGCACGCAGCCGGCCGGCGCGTTCAGCTTGGCAATCGCTTTCGCCGACACCAGCACGACGCCGGCCGTGGTCTGGGCCAACGCCGGAGACGGCTTGTCGCCGACATAAAAACTGAGGTGGCTCGCCACCGCGCCCGACAGGCTGGCGACATCGGCCACAACGAACGACGCGGCCGAACCATCCGGTACGGTCGCGCCTATCTTCGCGCAGACCTCGCCCAGCGAGAAAGGCCCACGGTTGTCAAAGAAGCGAGGATCGGCCATGACGCCGCGTCCAGCCTACTGCTGTTGCTGCTGCTGCTGCTGCGCGCGGGCAGCGGCCTGCAGCGCCGGCGGCAACGGAGCCAGCTCGACCTTCACGGTCGGCATCTTCATGTCGAGCCGCTGCACCACGAGCGCGGTGACGTCGATCGCATTCGGCGCCAGAAGCACCGAGGCGCGGTCGAGCAGAACCGTCGCCTGCCGCTCCTGCATCACGCCTTGCAGGATCGGGCCAAGCGCCTCTTCGACCTGCTGATTGGCCTTCAACATGCCGCCCTGGATCAGGCCGCCGCGTTCCTGCACCTGGCGTTCGAATGCCATCGCGCGGGCCTTCCAGGCGTTTTCCTTCTGCGCCTTGACCGTCGCGTTCATGATCGCGGTTTCGGCGTCGAGCTGCGCCTTTTCGCGCTTCAGCGCTTCGGCCTCGCTGTTGAGCTGCGACTGGGCCTGCTTCTTGAGACCATCGACCTGCTGCTGGATCGACTGACCGACCTTCGACGTCGCCACGGCGCGCCGCAAATCAATGATCAGGATGCGGGCAGCCGGAGCCGCGCCGGTTCCGGGAGCGGCAGCGAACGCAGGAGGAACGGTCGCCGACGCGGCAACGAGCATCGCGGCAGCTGCCAGACTGCGGATGATGAGGGCTTTCTTGGACATGATCACATTCCTGTGCCGGCACTGAAGTGGATGATCTCGGTCTTGTCGTATGCCGCCTTCACGACCGGCAGGCCGAGGTCGATCTGGACCGGGCCGAAAGGCGATTTCCATTTGATGCTGATGCCCGCCGACGCACGGAAGGCCAGATTGTCCTTCACGTTCGGATAGGCGGCGCCGCGGAACGGCGTGTCGAGGTGGCCGAGCGTACCGAAATCGGAGAACAGCGCGAACTGCATGCCATAATCGGCCGGCAAAACATCGGGCAACCGCGCCTGCGCCGAGCCCTGGGCGTAGAAGTCGCCGCCGAGCGCGCCGTAGTCGCCGGTATAGCTGGTGTCGCGCGGACCGATGCCGGCGAGCTTGAAGCCGCGGAAGTTGTCGCCGCCGCGGAAGAAGCGCTCTTCGATCGGCACCGTGTTGCCGCCGTAGCCCTGGATGAAGCCCGAGCCCAGAGTCAGCGAGCCGATCATGTCCCAGAACAGCGGCCGGTAGCCGGTCCAGCTGCCTTCCGTCTTGAGGAACTTGAGGCCACCGCCGAGACCGGCGAAGTCCTGGCTGACCGAGAACAAGGCGCCCTTGGTCGGCTTCAGGTAGTCGTCGAGCGTGTTGTAGCCGAACGTGAAACCGATCAGCGACGTGTTGGTGGTGTCGCCGTAAAGCTGGAGTTCCTGCAGCAACGAAGCCGGCGCGCCCGAATACGGCGTCACCTTGTTGATGCGGAAGGTGTAGCGCACCTGCACGCTGCCGTATTCCGAGGTCGGGAAGCCGAAGCGCAGACCGGCGGCCGTGACATCGCCCTGGTAGTTCGCCTGATTGTAGTTGGTCACCCACTTGTACAGGTCGATACCGGCGGCGAGCGGACGATTGGTGAACCACGGCTCGGTGAAGCTGAGCTGATACTGCTTCGAGATCGTCGACATCGACACCGACGCCCGCAGGAACTGGCCGCGGCCGAACAAATTGCGTTCGGTGTAGGAGAACTCGCCGACGAACGAGGCGGTCGAGGAATAGCCGGCACCGAGCGAAACTTCGCCGGTCGACATTTCTTCGACGTTCACCGAAATGTCGGTCTTGTCGGGACGCGAGCCGGCGGAATTCTTGATCGACACGTCCTTGAAGAAGCCGAGCGCGCGGATACGGGTGCGCGAACGGTCGATCAGGTCGCGATTGAAGGCGTCGCCTTCCTGGAAGCGCAGCTCGCGGCGGA
>NZ_JBWZET010000329.1:0-2366 GCF_056722145.1 Rhizomicrobium sp.
TATTCCTATGGCTGGCGGATGGGCGGCTATGACCCGCGCCGCCTCGCCATCGCCTCGGTGTTGGCGGAAGGACGCGATCCGGCGGAAATTTTCTCCGGCGTCAATTACGCCCCGGCCGCGCTCGGCGACGCGGAAACCGCCGCCATCGCGCCGCCGCTGCAACCGGCGCCGCTGCATGTCCTGGGCGAGTTTCCCGATTGGCTGAAAAGCGAATTCGTTGCCGCCTTCGGTGACGATCTGCTGCCCGAGATGACGGCGATGCAGGCCCGTGCGCCGGTCGATCTGCGCGTCAATACGCTCAAGACGTCGCGCGAGAAGCTGACCGCTGCGCTGGCCGCGGAAGGGTTCGAAGCCGCCCCGACGCCCTATGCCGCCAACGGCTTGCGTCTCGACGGCACCGCCACCGCCAAATTATCGGCGTCGCCGCTTTTTGCGGCCGGCCAGTTTGAATTCCAGGACGAGGCGGCCCAGATCGCCTCGGCTTTGTGCGAAGCCGAGCCCGGCATGCGCGTGCTCGATTACGCTGCCGGGGCCGGGGGTAAATCGCTCGCGCTGGCGGCGGCGATGCGCAACAACGGCATCATCGTCGCCCACGATATCGATCCCGGCCGCCTCGCCATGATCGGTCCGCGGGCCGAGCGGGCCGGGATTTCGATCATTCACACCGGCACCGACTTGCCGCCGGCGGCGTTCAATCTCGTTTTGCTCGATGCGCCGTGCAGCGGCACCGGCACTTGGCGGCGCCAGCCCGAACTGCGCGCTCGTCTCAGCGCCGAGCGGCTGACCGAACGCATCAAGCTGCAAGCAAAGCTGCTCGCCAAGGCTTCGAGCTTCGTCGCGGTCGGCGGCAAGCTCGTCTACGCCACCTGTTCGGTGCTGCCGTGCGAGAATGACGGCCAAATCATCGCCTTCCTCGCCAATCACCCGAATTTCTCGGCGGTTGCGGTCTCGGACGCGCATCCGTTCTTCCACGCCAGTCCCTATCGCACCCAAACCGATGGATTTTTCACAGCCGTTCTGCAGCGACGTTTTTGAACGGCATCGTCGAACCACCACGCTTAAGGAAAATCGCATGTCCGCTCCCGTTCTGGACCTCGACTTCGGCTCCCAGGTCACCCAGCTGATTGCCCGGCGGGTGCGCGAAATCGGCGTCTATTGCGAAATCGTGCCGTTCAACAAGGCGGAGGCCGCGCTGGTCGAGAAGCCGCAAGCGATCATCCTCTCCGGCGGCCCGATGAGCGTGCACGAAGACGGTTCACCGCGCGCGCCCAAAGAAGTCTTTGAGGCCGGCGTGCCGGTGCTCGGCATTTGCTACGGCGAGATGACCTTGTGCGAACAGCTCGGCGGCAAGGTCGAAGGCGGCCATGCCCGCGAATTCGGCCGCGCCGACATCGTGATTGCCAAGGCCTCGCCGCTGCTCGACGGTCTCGGCGACGAACATGGCCGCGAGCCGGTATGGATGAGCCATGGCGACAAGATCGTGGCGATCCCGCCGGGATTTGAAGTGGTGGCGACCTCCGAACATTCGCCCAATGCGGTGATCGCCAACGAAGCGAAACGGTTTTACGGCGTGCAGTTCCACCCTGAGGTGGTGCACACCCCGCGCGGCGCCCAGATCCTCACCAATTTTGTCACCAAGATCGCCGGCATAACGCCGGCTTGGAACATGCATGCGTTCAAGGAACGCGCGATCCAACGCATTCGCGAGCAGGTTGGCAGCGGCAAGGTGATTTGCGGCCTGTCGGGCGGTGTCGATTCCTCGGTTGCCGCGGTGCTGATCCACGAAGCGATCGGCGACCAGCTCACCTGCATTTATGTCGATACCGGCTTGATGCGGGCCGGCGAAAGCGAGCAGGTCGTCAGCCTGTTCCGCGGCCATTACAACATTCCGCTGCTGCATGCCGATGCCTCGAAGATGTTCCTCGAGCAGCTGCACGGCGTCACCGATCCCGAAAAGAAGCGCAAGATCATCGGCAAGGCGTTTATCGACGTGTTCGATTACGAAGCCGCGAAAGTCGGCGGCGCCGAATTTCTCGCCCAGGGCACGCTTTACCCCGACGTGATCGAAAGCGTCTCGGCGACCGGCGGTCCCTCGGTCACGATCAAGAGCCATCACAATGTCGGCGGGCTGCCGGCGCACATGCGGATGAAGCTGGTCGAACCGTTGCGCGAGCTGTTCAAGGACGAAGTCCGCGCCCTTGGCCGCGAACTGGGTCTGCCCGAGAGCTTCGTCGGCCGCCATCCCTTCCCGGGGCCGGGGCTGGCGATCCGCATTCCCGGCGAGATCCCCAGCGAGAAGCTGGAAATCTTGCGCAAGGCCGATACCATCTATCTCGATGAAATCCGCAAGGCCGGTCTTTACGACA
>NZ_JBWZET010000330.1:0-12560 GCF_056722145.1 Rhizomicrobium sp.
GGTCCGAGGAGGAAGCGGATTGTGACTGTTCGCACGTCTCTTGATTGAGATTCGTGGCAGCGCCCCTCACTTCCAGCGGGGAAACCCCACCACCAGCGGTGCTGCGCCAGCAGGGCCGCTCGCGGCGCATCAGGATGCAACGGTGCCGTATTGGCCGCGGAAGAATGTCAGCGGGACGCCGTCCTGGCAGCGGAAGGCGTTGACGCGGCCGACGATGATCACATGGTCGCCGCCGTCGTGCAGCGCCTCGCGGGTGCATTCGAACACGGCGAGCGCGCCCTGGATCGCTGGCGCACAGGCTTCGCAATCCTCCACCGGCACGGCGCCGAGTTCGCCCTCGCCCGCCTGCGCGATGGCTTCCGCCGCCTGGCGCGCCGTCTCGCTGAGGACGCTGACGGTGAATTCGGCCGCCTTGGTAAACGTCTCGTAACGACGCGAGGTTTTGCCGATGCACCACAGGATCAGCGGCGGATCGAGCGACAAGGAGGCGAACGAATTCACGGTGATGCCGCGCCAGTTGCCCGCGCTGCCGGCGGTCACGACGACGATTCCGGTCGCGAAGCTGCCCAGCGCACTGCGGAAGGCCCGCCCGTCGAAGTTCATGAAAATCCCGGGTTAAAGAATCGGTTAATTCGGTTGAGGCATTCTCTCGAGGTTAGGCGAGGTGGGGGAAAGCCTCAAGCCGGGCGACGAGGATACGGAATTGGCGGACCAGCCGATAGTCATCAAGCGGATCAAAAAAGCCGAGCACGGCCACCATGGCGGTGCCTGGAAGGTCGCCTATGCCGACTTCGTGACCGCGATGATGGCCTTCTTCCTCTTGATGTGGCTCATCAATACCACCACGCCGGAGCAGAAGCGCGGCATTGCCGACTATTTCGCGCCGCAGTCCATTTCCCAGACGGTGTCGGGCTCCGGCGGCGTGCTCGGCGGCAAGGTGATGGGCCAGGAAACGGCGCACGCCGGCGGTGCCCAATCGATGTTCCAGCGCAATTCGCCGCCATCGAAGAGTTCGGCCGAGAAATCGCTGCAGAACGGCTCCAGCCAGGGCGGCGCGACAGCGAGCCAGGGCAACGCCGCCGACTCGCAGGCCGCCAACAAGGACGGGCAGAACACCGCCACCTCGATGCAGAACGGCGATTTCGCCCACGCCGCTGAAGCCATCCACCAGGCGATCGCCGACAATCCCGATATTTCGGCGCTGTCGAAACAGGTGGTGGTCGACCAGACGCCCGACGGCATGCGCATCCAGCTCGTCGACCAGGACGGACGGCCGATGTTCCAGCAAGGCACGGCCTCGCCGATGCCCTATACCCGTAAACTTCTTGAGACGATTGCCAAGGTGATCGACCGCCTGCCCAACCGCGTTTCGATCGCCGGTCACACCGAGGGCAAGGCATTCGTCGGGCCTAACGGCATGACGAACTGGGAGTTGTCGGCCCAGCGCGCCAACGCCGGCCGCGCCATCTTGACGGCGTCAGGATTGCCGTCCGACCGCATTTACGAAGTTGCCGGTAAGGCCGGATCGGAGCCGCTGCTGCCGGAAGATCCCAACGCGTCGGCCAATCGGCGCCTGTCGATCGTGTTGATGCGCGAAGCGCCGCCCGCTCCGATCGGCCGTCAACTCTAATTACAAATACTGACACGCAAGGCTGGCGTAGACGGCGGTTTTCTTGCCATAGTGTTTTGCGCTTGGTCGGGCTTTACACCGTGACAGATCAAAAGACCGCACGGGTTCCGCAGTTTTTCCTTACCCCTGGGGGGCCCTGTCCCTATCTGCCGGGGCGAACGGAAAGAAAGGTGTTCGCGCGCCTCACCGGCACGCTGGCCCAACCGCTCAACGAAGCGCTGACGCATTCCGGTTTCCGCCGCAGCCAGACCATAGCCTATCGCCCGGCGTGCGATGCGTGTTCGGCCTGCGTTTCGGTGCGCATCGTCGTGGACGGCTTCGACATGTCGCGCAATCTGCGCCGCATCGCCAAGCGCAACAGCGATCTCGTACGCACCGTGGTTCCGCCGGAAGCCACGCGAGAACAATTCGCGCTGCTGCGCACTTATCTCGACTCCCGCCATTCCGGCGGCGGCATGTCGGATATGGGGCTGTTCGACTACGTCGCCATGGTGGAAGAGACGCCCGTCTCCACCCACATCGTCGAATACCGCCAGCCCGACGGCGCCGGCCGGGGCCGCCTGGTCGCCTGCGCCCTGACTGACGAACTGCGCGACGGGCTGTCGATGGTCTACAGCTTCTTCCACCCGGGCGAAGACTCCCGCAGCCTGGGCACCTACATGATCCTCGATCACGTCCAGGCGGCGCGCGCCGGCGGCATGCCGCACGTCTATCTCGGCTATTGGGTGCGAGGCTCGAAGAAGATGGCCTACAAATCGCGCTTCAAGCCGATGGAAGCCCTCACCCGCGAGGGCTGGGAACCACTCAGCGAAGAGTAATCACTCGCCGCCGAACCGCACCTTCCATTCGGCAAGCTGTTCGTCGCTCACCTTGGCAAACAACACGTCCGGCGGCGTGATCGCATGGCCGGCTTCGAGCTGGTTGAGGAACTCGGCCATCGGGCGATCGGGCCACGGAATGATCGCCGGCGCCGGCGCGATCGCTTCGTGGATTTTCTTCGCCGAAGCCGGGATCACCGGCCACGACAGATGTGCGAACAGCCGCACGAGGTTGAGCCCCATGCGCACGCCCACCGCCGCCTTGACGCGGTCGGTCTTCACATGCGTCCACGGCGCCGCCTTGGTGAGGTATTCGTTGCCCGCCACCCAGATCGCGCGCAGTTCGCCGAGCGCCTTGCGGTATTCGATGTCTTCCAGATAGCCGGCGTACTGCGTCACCCGCTTGTCGAGCTCGGCGATCAGCGCCTTTTCGTCGTCGCCATACTCGCCCTCGCCCGGCACCTTGCCCTCGAAGCGCGACACCGTGAATCTGGTGACGCGGTTGACGAAATTGCCGAGCACGTCGGCGAGGTCCTTGTTCACGACGGCCGCAAATTGCTCCCAGGTGAAGGAGCTGTCGGCGCTCTCCGGCGCATTCGCCATCAACCACCAGCGCCAGTAATCGGCCGGCAGCAGGTCGAGGGCGGTGTTCATGAACACGCCGCGCTTCTGCGAGGTGGAGAACTTGCCGCCATAGTAGGTCAGCCAGTTGAAGCCCTTGATGCGGTCGACCAGCTTCCAGTTCTCGCCCGAGCCCATGATGGTGATCGGGAAGCCGACGGTGTGGAACGGCACGTTGTCCTTGGCCATGAACTCGACATAGGTGACGTCCTTGGCATCGGCCGGGCGCCACCACTTCTGCCATTCGCTGTCCGGAAGCCCACGGGCGTCGGTGCACTCCTTGGTGGCGCCGATATATTCGATCGGGGCGTCGAACCAGACGTAGAACACCTTGCCCTTGAGCTGGCCGTCGGCGATGTCGTCCGGCACCGGCACGCCCCAGGCGAGGTCGCGGGTGATGCCGCGGTCGTTGAGGCCCTCGTCCAGCCACTTGCGGGCGATGGAAAGCACCAGATTCGGCCAATCGCGTTCGTGGCTGTCGATCCAGGCGCGCAAGGGCTCGACGAAACTCGACTGCTTGAGGAACAGATGGGCGCTGTCGCGGATCTCGATTTCCTTGGAGCCCGACAATGCCGAACGCGGGTCGATCAGGTCGGTCGGGTCGAGCACCCGGGTGCAATTTTCGCACTGATCGCCGCGGGCGCGGTCGTAGCCGCAATGTGGGCAGGTGCCGATGACGTAGCGGTCGGGCAGGAAGCGCTTCTCGGCGTGGGAATAGACCTGCTTGGTGGTGCGGACCTCAAGATGCCCGTTCTGCCACAACACGCGTGCCAGATGCTGGGTCAGATCGCGGTTCTGCGGTGACGACGAACGGCCGAAATAGTCCCACGACAGGTCGAAACCCTCGCCCAGCGCCTTCTGGATGTCGTGCTGCTCGCCGCAATAGGTGGCGACGTCCTGTCCCGCCTCCAGCGCCGCCAGTTCCGCCGGCGTGCCATGCTCGTCGGTGGCGCAGATGAACAAGGTCTCGTCGCCCTTGGCCCGGTGGTAGCGGGAATATACGTCGGCCGGCAGCATCGAGCCGACCAGATTGCCCAAATGCTTGACGCCGTTGATATAAGGAAGAGCGCTGGTAATCAGATAGCGGGTCATGCCGGGGTGCCAATCGAGCCGTTAGGTGGGTGGTGCCGGCTACAGGACTCGAACCTGTGACCCCCTGATTACAAATCAGGTGCTCTACCAGCTGAGCTAAGCCGGCTCCGGTGTCGGAATACGACGGGGCGGCGCGGGACGCAACCTTGCGGCTGATCCTGCCGCTCTGCCAAGGTCTTATCGGTTGCCGCGGGCTGTTGAAATCGGGGCGTAATTTAATTTCGGGGACGCCGGGCGGGTGCTCGGCGGCGAATTGCCCTGGATAAGTCACCTCCGTTTTCGTTTGCAACCAAAGATGTGTGGTGGACCCGGACCTTCGCTCTCGTAATCCGGGTCGTTTGGCGGGGAGGCCTTCACACGCGGAGTTCGGTTGACCGGGTTGACGCCCGCCGCAGCGTTCCGGTTGGACGAATTTCCACATGTCGAGATTGCAGTCTCGGACCGAAGGGGCTGGTCCTTGAGCGCGCGGGGGGTTCTAAAGCGGGCGACGGCGGCGCGGCGGCCGCGGCTCGACGTGACGGGGCGAGCGGCGCGCCCCGACAAATCAGTCCTGGTCAATCGCGCTACCATGGGATTGGCGGAAGCCTGGCCGCATCTGTCGGCACGCCAGGTCGCGACGCCAACCCAAATGATCGTCATCGCCGGCGTGGTGATCGCCGTGGCAGCGGCAGCGGTCGCCCACCCGACGGCAGCCGCCAACGTCATCGTCGCCGTGATGTCGGCCGGGTTTATCGTGAGCCTGGGGCTGCGCTTGGGACTGGCGTTCTGCGGCCGGCGGATGGACGCGGCGGCGACGGCTGACCCCGGCCGCCTGCCCGTCTACTCGATCCTGGTGCCGGTCTATCGCGAAGCGGAGATGATCCCGCAGCTGGCACGCGCCCTCGGCGCGCTCGATTATCCCGCCGACAAGCTCGACATTTGCCTGGTGGTGGAAGAGGACGACGGCGAAACCCGTGCCGCGGTGCGGGCTGCCGGCCTGAAGCCCGTGATCGTGCCGGCGGGGCTGCCACGCACCAAGCCCAAAGCCTGCAATTTCGCGCTGCAAATGGCGCGTGGTGAATTCGTCGTCGTTTACGATGCCGAAGACCGCCCCGAACCCGATCAGCTTCTCAAAGCGGTGGCGGCGTTTCGCGCGGCGCCGGACGTATCCTGTTTCCAGGCGCGGCTCGCCATCGACCAGGCACCGGCGTGGATCTCGAAGATGTTCGCCGCGGACTATGACCTGTGGTTCCGCGCCTTGCTGCCGGGATTGGCGCAGCTGCGGGCGCCGATCCCCCTCGGCGGCACGTCCAACCATTTTCGGACGCGGGCGTTGGTGAACGCGGGCGCGTGGGACCCGTTCAATGTCACCGAAGACGCCGATCTCGGTGTGCGGCTGGCGCGGCTCGGCCATCGCGTCGCGATCCTGCAGTCGTCGACCTTCGAAGAGGCGCCGAAGAAGACCGCCACCTGGGTGCGCCAGAGAACGCGCTGGATGAAGGGCTATATGCAGACGCTTCTGGTCCACACCCGCCATCCGTGGACGCTGATCGGCGAGATCGGGGCGATCAAATTCGCGCTGATGGTAGCGGTGTTGGGCGGCGCGGTGTGGTCGGCGCTGGTCAATCCCCTGATGTGGCTGATCTGCATCGGTGGAGCGCTGCTCGCGCCCGACGACGGTGGCTTGCTGACGCTGCTGGCGCGCCTGTCGGGATCGACACTGCTGGTCGCCAACATTCTGATGGCAGCAACGGCAACGATGAGCGGCGGGCGCCGGCGATGCGAAGCGGCGATCGTGCTGACGTATCCTCTGTACTGGATGCTGATTTCGGCGGCGACATATCGGGCGCTCTGGCAGTTGCTGCGCGATCCGTTCCGTTGGGAGAAAACCCCGCACGGGGCCACCGGGCAGTGAAACGCGCTGCATTGCTCGTTCTGGCATCAGTATTTGCGGCAGGCGCTGCCGACGGCGGGGCGTGGACGCTGGAGCGCAACAAGTTCGCCTTCATCGCGGGCACCACCGCAAGCACCGCCGCACGGCGCTACGGCCAGGACGGTACGCTGGGCCGCCCGATCGTGTTCAACAAGCTGTTGCTGCAGAGCTGGATGGAATACGGCCTGACCAACGCCGTGACGATTTTCGCCGCGCCCGAATACGTGCTGGCGCAATCGAACATGGGCAGTCCCGGCGTGGCGAGCATCCACTCGGCGTCGGTGGAAGCCGGGTTGCGAGTGTTGCTGCTGTCGCACGTCGGCATGGTGTCGTTTCAGACGTCGGCGAAATCCGGCGGCGCCTTCGACATGTCGGTGTCGTCGAGCGGCGAAGCCGGCCGCCAGTTCGAAGCGCGACTGCTTTACGGCCGCAGTTTCAAGCTTTTCCGCCGCGACGCGTTCGTCGATGTCGAAGTGGCGCAGCGCTGGATCGCCCATCCCCGGCCCGACGAATTCGTCTGGGAAGGCACCGCCGGCTGCTGGGTGACGAAGAAGAACCTGGTGCTGGCGCAGAGCTTCAATTTCATGACCGACAGCACTGCACGCGCGCCGTACGAGCCTTACCGTCTGTCGAAACTGGAGCTGTCGTGGGTGCACCGCCTGTCGGCACGCTGGCTGCTGCAGTCCGGCTATTTCATCTCGCTGGCGGGCCGCAACATCGTGAGGGAACGCGGTGTGACGACCGCGATCTGGTTCCAGACCTGAGGGGCGTTGCGATCTACGGGCCGCGGACGCGCGCGACGGCGTCGACCCACCCGGCATAGAGCGCATCGCGGCGCGGCACCGGCATCGTCGGCACGAAGCGGTGATCGAGCTGCCAGCGCGCCGCTATGTCGGATTGGTCACGGAAAATCCCGGCCGTCAGACCGGCAAGATAAGCCGCCCCCATCGCCGTCGTTTCGGTAACGCACGGGCGCTCGACCGTGAGGCCGGTCAAATCGGCGAGGCGCTGGCAAAACCAGTCATTACCCGCCATGCCGCCATCGACCTTCAGCGCCTTGAGGGTGGCGATCTTGGCCGATGCCATGTCCTTGACCATCGCTTCCAGCAGATCGCGGGTTTCGAAACAGACGCCGTCGAGCGCGGCGCGGGCGATCTCGGCCGCACCGGCATCGCGGGTCAATCCGAGGATGGCGCCGCGCGCCTCGGGGTCCCAATACGGCGCGCCGAGACCGGTGAATGCCGGCACGAAATACAGGCCATCCACCTCGCGAGCCTCGCGCGCCAACGCTTCCACCGCCCCTGCCCGGCCGATGATGCCGAGGCTGTCGCGCAACCATTGCACCACCGCGCCGGCGACGAAAATGCTGCCTTCCAAGGCGTAGTGCGCCTTGCCGCCAAGCCGCGCGGCACAGGTCGCGAGCAGCCGGTTCTGCGAGGCCGGCGGCAGCGCGCCGGTCGGCGCCAGCGCAAAACAGCCTGTGCCATAGGTCGATTTGACATCGCCTGGCGCGAAACACGCCTGCCCGATCGCCGCCGCCTGCTGATCGCCGGCAATGCCGAGGATGGGGATTGGTACGCCGAATACATCCGGCGCCGTTTGTCCGAACACGCACGCGGTATCGCGCACCTCGGGCAACAGCGCGCGCGGGATGTTGAACAGCGTCAGCAAATCCTGGTCCCAGGCCAGCGTTTTCAAATTCAGCAGCATGGTGCGCGAAGCGTTGGTGACGTCGGTGGCATGGACGGCGCCGCCGGTCAGATTCCACAACAGCCAGCTGTCGACGGTGCCGAATGCCAGCTCCTCCACCCGCGCCCGCGCACCGGGGACGTTGTCGAGCAGCCATTCGAGCTTGGTGGCGGAAAAATAGGGATCGAGCAGCAGGCCGGTGCGCGCCGTGATCTCGCCGCCCAATCCGGCGGAGGCCAGCGTGCGGCAGCGCTCGGTGGTGCGCCGGTCCTGCCAGACGATGGCGTTGTGCAGCGCCTTGCCGGTGCGGCGGTCCCACAACAGCGTCGTCTCGCGCTGATTGGTGATGCCGAGACCTGCAACCATGGCGACATCGATGTCACGCAAAACCTCGCGGCAGCACGCCAGCGTTGCCCGCCAGATTTCCTCGGGATCGTGCTCCACCCAGCCGTTGGCGGGGTAAATCTGGCCAAGATCGATGGCGTGAAGCGTCAACAACGCACCGTCTGAATCGAACAGCGCCGCCCGGGTGGACGTTGTGCCCTGGTCGATGGCCAATAAAAATTTCTTGTCCATGTTAAGGAATCGGATTGGTTTCCAGGCCGGTTAGCTTAATACGCTGTTAACGACAATTTGCTACAGGTGAAGTTCGTGCCAAAAGCCGGATTCGACGGGGCAATGACGTGGGACTGACAGCCAGAGACATGAGTGATATGGGCCGTTTGGCCCAGCTCGCCGCCAATCCGCAGGATACCACCCGCGAAGAAATCTATCTCGCCGTCGCCTCGCTTTACCGGGTCCAGGGCAACCATCTCAACGACCGCGAACGCGGCCTGATGCGGGATATCCTGCAACGGCTGACGCGCGACGTCGAAATGGCCATCCGCATCGCGCTCGCCGAACGGCTGGCGGAAGACACCTCGGCGCCCAACGACCTCATCCTGCTGCTCGCCGACGACACCATCGAAGTCGCCCGCCCCGTCATTTTGAGGAGCCCGCTGCTCACCGACGAAGACATGCTGCGGCTGATCGCGGACAACGACATCGCGCATCACGAGGCCGTCGCCGCCCGTCCCCATATCGGCGAAACCGTCACCGCCGTGCTTGCCAAATCCGAGACGGAAACCGTTCTGGTCACGCTCGCCCGCAACACCACCGCGCGCATTTCCGGCATCACCTTCGAAATCCTGGTCGACAAATCCCGCCAGTTCGTCGCGCTGCAGGAAACCATCACCCGCCGCGCCGACCTGCCGCCGATGCTGGCCGGCAAGATGTGCGGCTGGGTCTCCGACGCGCTCAAAACCTTCATCGTCCGCAATTATCCGATCGAGCACGCCAAGCTCGACGCCGCCATGACCTCGGCCGAGAAAACCGTCAACAGCGAACCGCCGGCCCCCAAGCCGACGCCCGCCGAGAGCGCCCACAAGCTGATCGAAAAGCTGTTCACCGCCGGCCAGCTCAAAGCGGGTTTCCTGCTGCGCGTGCTGCATCAGGGCCAGATCGACCTGTTCGACCTCGCCTTTGCCAAGCTGCTCGACATGCCGCTGCCCACGGTACGCCAGGTGCTCTACGAACGCGGCCCCAAGCCGGTCGCACTCGCCTGCCGCGCCGTCGGCATCGACCGCTGCGTGTTCTCGACGGTCTTCAAGCTGTCGCGCCAGGCCCGGCTGATGAAACCGCTCCTTACGGCAGCCGACCTGCAGATCGTCGACGGCGCCTTCGCCACCTACAGCAAGGCCTCGGCGCTGGAAGAACTCCAGGCGCTGACGAACTAGCGCCGAACCTGCTAGGGTCGGTCCATGATCGACCCGTTCGGCCGCTCCATCAGCTATTTGCGCGTCTCGGTCACCGACCGCTGCGATTTCCGCTGCGTCTACTGCATGGCGGAAAATCCGACCTTCCTGCCCAAGGCCGACATCCTGTCGCTGGAAGAAATCGAACGGCTGTGCGCCGCCTTCATCCGCACCGGCGTCGACCGCATCCGCATCACCGGCGGCGAGCCGCTGGTCCGGCGCGGCGTGCTGGGGCTGTTCGAGCGATTGGGACAGCGGCTCGGCAACGGCCTCAGCGAACTCACCCTCACCACCAACGGCAGCCAGCTACGCAACTGCGCCGAGCGGCTGGCGGCGGCGGGTGTGAAGCGCGTCAACATCTCGCTCGACACCCTCGACCCCGACACTTTCCGTGCCATCACCCGCTGGGGCGACCTCAACACCGTGCTGGCCGGCATCGACGCGGCGCAGGCGGCGGGCCTCAAGGTCAAGATCAACACCGTGGCGCTCAAGGGCGTCAACGAAGACCAGTACGAGCGCCTGATCCGCTGGGCCCACGGCCGCGGCATGGATCTGAGCCTGATCGAGATCATGCCGATGGACAGCGGCGCCGACCGCCTTGCCCAATACCTGCCGCTGTCGCTGGTCCGCGCCCGGCTGGCCGAACGGTTCGGGTTCGAGGAAAGCGGTCATCAAACTGGCGGACCGGCCCGCTACGTCCGGGTGGCGGAAACCGGCGGCCTTCTTGGCTTCATCACGCCCCTGACCCACAATTTCTGCGACCGCTGCAACCGGGTGCGCGTCACCGCAACCGGAACGCTTTACATGTGTCTCGGCCAGGATGATGCGGCCGATTTGCGAACGCCCTTGCGCGCCGCCCGCGACGACACAATGCTGGACAAAGCGATCGCGGCCGCCATACGACGCAAGCCGAAGGGCCACGATTTCATGATCGACCGTCGCCACCCCGCGCCGGCCGTAATGCGCCCGATGTCGATGACCGGGGGATGAACCCATGCGTTTGCACTTCGTGGCCACGGCGGTGCCGGAAGCCCAGTCAGCCCTCGCCAACCTGCGCCAGCTCTACGACGACAGCGGTCCCGAGAAGGCCGAGGTGATCGTCGCGCTCGGCGGCGACGGCTTCATGCTGCAGACGCTCCACTGCTTCCTGCACCAGGACAAGCCGATCTACGGCATGAACCTCGGCACCATCGGCTTCCTGATGAACGAGTACAACGAAGCCGACTTGCCCGACCGCCTCGCCAAGGCCGAACGCGCGGTGATCAATCCGCTCAAGATGCGCGCCACCACTGCCGACGGCGCCATCGACGGCCTCGCCTTCAACGAAGTCTCGCTGCTGCGCCAGACCCGCCAAGCCACCAAGCTGCGCATCCTGGTCGATGGCAAGGTCCGCATCTCGGAACTGATCTGCGACGGCGCCCTGGTGGCGACGCCGGTCGGTTCCACCGCCTACAACCTGTCCGCCCACGGACCGATCCTACCGATCGATTCCGCCCTGCTGGCGCTGACGCCGATCAGCGCGTTCCGGCCGCGCCGCTGGCGGGGCGCTCTTCTGCCGCACCGCGCCAAAGTCCGCTTCGAAGCGCTCGAAGTCGAGAAACGTCCGGTCAGCGCCGTCGCCGACGGGCTCGAAGTCCGCAATATCATGGCGGTCGACGTCGCCGAGGACCATTCGGTGTCGATGGTGATGCTCTATGACGCCGGGCGTAACCTCGATGAAAGAATCCTTACCGAACAGTTCCTCGATTGATACCGCTGCGCTTCACCAAACATTAGGCGGTGTTAAGTAAGCTCCGACCTCGTGCCCGGACAGCGGGCGGGGGCCTATGGACGGATTACACTTCGACCGACTGCGCGTTCTTATCGTCGACGACAATCAGCATATGCGAAAGCTGATTCTCGCGGTGCTGCAGGCTGTCGGCGTACGCGACATCTACGAAGCGGCCGACGGCGAACACGCCTGGAAAACCCTGCGCGACACCAATCCCGACGTCATCATCCTCGACTGGCAAATGGACGGCATGACCGGGCTCGAATTCATTCGTCTGGTACGCAACTCGCCGCGTTCGCCCAACGTCTTCGTGCCCGTCATCATGCTGACCGGACACACCCACATCGATCATGTGCGCCAGGCGCGCGATGCCGGCGTCAACGAATTTCTCGCCAAGCCGGTATCGGTGAAGGCCATCCTGTCGCGCCTGTTGTCGGTAATCGAATATCCCCGGCCCTTCATCCGCAACGACACCTATTTCGGCCCCTGCCGGCGGCGGCGGGCGGTGACCATTTATGCCGGACCGGAACGGCGCCAGAACCATCTCACACCTGTCGACTGACGAGCGAAAGAAGGCCCATGCCGATCCCCGACAACAAGGCCCAGGTGATCATCCCGCCCAATACGCTGAAGGCGAAGGTCGGCTCGTCGTCCGGCAAGATCGCGCTCGACCCTGACGTGCTCAAGCGGGCCGAAAAGGCGATGGACGATCTCAAGTGCGAGTTCTCCGACTGGCTCGCCCAGGACATCGCGGCACTATCGACGGCGCATGCGGTGTTCGCGAAAAATCCGACCCCGGTGAGTGCCGGTCACCTCTTCCGCGCCGCCCACGATCTCAAGGGGCAGGCGACCACGTTCGAGTACCCCTTGATCGCCCGCGTCGCCGCCTCCCTCGCCAAACTGATGGACGGCATGCAATCGTGGGACGCCGCGCCTCTGCCGCTGGTTTCGGCCCACATCGACGCCGTCACGGTGATCCATCGCGAGCGTATCAAGGACATCTCCAACCGCATCGCCCTGGTGCTGGCGGAGGAACTGGAGGGCCGCGTGATCAAAACCCTCGCGCAGGCTTCATAGCTCTGATCGGCACCAGTACCGTCGTCGCCACACCCGCCGCCATCGTCGCCGCCAACAGGGCGTAGAACCCGGATGCCCCGACCACGCGCATCGCGCCGCCGCACAACAGCGTCCCGGCGATCGAGCCGATCCCGAACAGCAGCACCAGCCCCGACGC
>NZ_JBWZET010000331.1:0-7864 GCF_056722145.1 Rhizomicrobium sp.
GCCCGAACGTGTGTTCCTGAACGGCCAAGGCCCGTCCACGCTGCTTTCTAGCGTGCGCGGGCCTTGGTGTTTTCCGGATCGCCTGCCACCGCCGCACCGGACAGCTCGCGCTGCATCGGGATGGCCGCCGCTTTCGACTCGTGCGAGCATGGCGCCATGCTGCCGACCCGAAAACAACTGCATCACCACGTCTATCATCACAGCCGCTTCTACGTCGCGCTGGCCAGCGGTGTGTTCGTCTGGGCGGCATTCGTGCTCGGCAACGGCCCGCAGCCAGTGGCGGCGGCCGGTGACGCCTTCTTTGTCGTCTATCTCGCGGCAGCGCTGGGTGTGCTGGTGGGCCATACCCCGGCCGATCTCAAGCGCCGAGCCGCCCGCCAGGACGAAGGCATCCTGGTGGTGGTGGCGATCACCCTGACGGTCATCGCCGTCAACGTGACCGGCGTGTTTCTGGCGCTGAATGCCGGCGGCAAGCTTGACACCCTGTCATTGGCTCTGGTGCTGGCGGCAGCCCCGCTGGGCTGGTTCGTGCTTCATACGATCTCGGCGTTTCATTACGCCAACATGTTCTATTTCGATCCTCCGGGTGATGCCAAAGCCGGCGAGGCCCTCGAGTTCCCCGGCACGCCCGAACCCGATCTGTGGGACTTCCTCTATTTTTCCTTCGTCATCGGCATGACCGCGCAAGTGTCGGATGTTCAAGTCCGCTCGCGGGCGATGCGCAAGGCGGCGACCGGTCATGGCATCGTCTCATTTTTCTTCAACACCGTTCTGATCGCCCTGGTGGTCAATGCTGTGGTGGCCCGGTAACGGGTCCGCGGATATGACAACCTGGTGGTGATTACGGACGTGCGCACGAATGCTGCGCGAGCTATTATCATGTGACAATAAAACCGCGCTATTTTCTTGAAAGGTTCCAAAATAACCCTGATTATGCGGCACCTGCTTCGGGGGGGATGGAGTAATAAAAACCATGTCTTTTCCGTATCTTGCGCGTTTCCAGGAAGCCATCGCCGAGCTCAAGCGCGAAGGCCGATACCGGGTCTTTGCTGATCTTTTGCGCCGCAAGGGGGCATTCCCGACGGCGACCTATTATGGCGAGGCCGACCCTCGCGACATCACCATCTGGTGTTCAAATGATTACCTCGGCATGGGCCAGCACCCGAAGGTGCTCGCCGCCATGCATGAAGCATTGGATGCGTGTGGCGCCGGCGCCGGTGGAACACGCAATATCTCCGGTACGACCCACTATCATATCCAACTCGAGCAGGAACTTGCCGACCTGCATGGCAAGGAAGCGGCGCTGACCTTCACGTCGGGCTATGTCTCCAACGACGCGACGCTGTCGACATTATCGAAGCTGCTGCCCAATGCGGTGCTGATTTCCGATCAGCTCAATCACAATTCGATGATTGAAGGCATCCGCCACGGCGGCGCCGAGAAGAAGATTTTCCGCCACAACGACGTCGAACACCTCGAAGACATCCTGAAGGCGATCGAGCCGCACCGGCCCAAGGTGATCGCGTTCGAAGGCGTCTATTCGATGGACGGCGATTTCGGCCCGACCGAAAAGATCTGCGATCTGGCCGACAAATACGGCGCCTTCACCTATATCGACGAAGTCCATGCCGTCGGCATGTATGGCCCGCGCGGCGCCGGCATTGGGGCCCGCGACGGCACCATGAGCCGCATCGACATCGTGGAAGGCACGCTGGCCAAGGCCTATGGCGTGCAGGGGGGCTACATCACGGCCAAGGCGGCGGTGATCGACGCCATCCGCTCGTTCGCGCCCGGCTTCATCTTCTCGACCTCGCTGGCGCCGGTGTTGTGCGCCGGTGCGATCGCCTCCATCCGCCATCTCAAGGAAAGCAACGTCGAACGCCAGAAGCAGCAGGCGGCGGCGGGGCGTCTCAAGGCGATGCTGAAGGGCGCCGGTCTGCCGATCATCGACACGCCCAGCCACATCGTGCCGGTGATGGTCGGCGATCCGGTGTGCTGCAAGGCGGTGTCGGACGCGCTGATGAACGACTACGGCATCTATGTGCAGCCGATCAATTATCCGACCGTGCCGCGCGGCAAGGAGCGGCTGCGTTTCACGCCGGGCCCGCTGCATACGCCGCAGATGATGGACAAGCTGGTCGGTGCGCTGTCGGATTTGTGGAGGCACCACGAGCTGCCGAATCAGTCCGTGGCCTGATGGTCGCGACCGACGAGGGCGTCTACATCGAGTGCATCCAGCAGGGCGGGCTTCTGAAGGTCAGTGCCGTCGATCCCAAGACCGGCACCGAAGCCAGTGTCTTCGGCCCGATCGCTGCACGCCAGGGCCTGATCCGCAACGCGGTCGCCAAGCTGAAGATGGTGATGAAGAAGGCGAATAGCGAATAGCGAAAAACGGCAGGCGGACGATGCCCGTCAATCCCCTATTCGCTATTCGCTATTCGCTATTCGCCTGTTCCTTATCCCCGCCGGCGGCTCTTCGTGACGGGCTTGCCGAGGCCGATCTTCTTGGCGAATTCGGAGCGCTGGGCAGCGTAGTTGGAGGCGACCATCGGATAGTCCGGCGGCAGGCCCCACTTGGTGCGGTACTGGTCGGGCGACAGGCCGTAGCGCGAGCGCAGATAGCGCTTCAGCATCTTCAGGCGTTTGCCGTCTTCGAGGCAGATCAGATACTCCGGCGTGATCGACTTCTTGATCGTCACGGCCGGCTTCTGGTTGGTCGCGACTTCGGCGGCCGGCGCGCCCGACAGCGTTCCCAGCGTGGCATGGACGTTCTTGATCATCCCCGGCAGTTCGCTCACCGGCACAGGGTTATTGCTGACATAGGCGGCGACGATGTCGCTCGCGAGTTTCAGCAGTTCGCTACCCTTCGAACTTTCCATTTCAAATTTCCTTGCCGAGCCGGCTGGCGCCAAGCATTCGGCGGTTACTGGTTTTGCACGACGCGTCTTGGTCAATCTCGGTCGAACTCGATTCGAGGTTGGCAGAATAATGCCAAGTATTCACAGGACGTTTAATTTTGCAAATTAGGCCCCTGTAACCGATTGGATTGCAACAAATAGTTGATTACTGACTTCGCGTAACGTTTGTATTCGCGTAGCGGTGGAGTGGTCTTTTGTTTACACTCGTTGCGACCGAAACTCGCGTTTTGGCGTCAACTCCGCCCAGGCTCTAGATTTGGTAAAGGGGAAGGGGTACGACCGCAGGAGGTGCCCCGCCGCTCAACGGCTAGGCGCCGCGGGTCAGGGCAATGGAGGCAAAAGTGGCCGGGCGTACCGATTTTTTCACTCAGGGTGTGGCTGAAACCGATCCCGACCTCAACCAGGCAATCACTGACGAACTCAAGCGTCAGCAAGAAAAGATTGAGCTGATTGCCTCCGAAAACATTGTTTCCAAGGCAGTCTTGGAAGCACAGGGCTCCGTCCTGACCAATAAATACGCCGAAGGATACTCGGGCCGGCGCTATTACGGCGGCTGCGAATACGTCGATGTTGCGGAAAACCTCGCGATTGCGCGCGCCTGCAAGCTGTTCGACTGCTCCTTTGCCAACGTCCAGCCGCATTCCGGCGCCCAGGCAAACCAGGCGGTGTTTTTCGCCCTGATGCAGCCGGGCGATACCTTCCTCGGCCTTGACCTGTCCTGCGGTGGGCATCTGACCCATGGCTCGCCGGTCAATCAGTCGGGCAAGTGGTTCAAGCCGGTCGGCTACAAGGTCCGCCGCCAGGACCACCGCATCGACATGGACGAGGTCGCGGCGCTGGCCAAGGCGCACAACCCCAAGGTCATCATCGCGGGCGGCTCAGCCTATCCGCGCCACATCGATTTCGCCGCCTTCCGCAAGATCGCGGACGAGGTCGGGGCGTACTTCATGGTCGACATGTCCCACTTCGCCGGTCTGGTGGCGGGTGAGGCGCACCCCAATCCGCTCGACCACGCCCACGTCGTGACCACCACCACCCACAAGACCCTGCGCGGTCCGCGTGGCGGCATGATCCTGTCGCGCGATGCCGACCTCGGCAAGAAGATCAACTCGGCCGTCTTCCCCGGCCTGCAGGGCGGTCCCTTGATGCATGTCATTGCCGCCAAGGCGGTGGCGTTCGGCGAGGCGTTGAAGCCCGAGTTCAAGATCTACGCGAAAGCCGTTGTCGACAATGCGAAAATCCTTGCCGAGACGCTTTACGCCGGCGGTCTCGATATCGTCTCCGGCGGCACCGACACACACCTGATGCTGGTCGATCTGAGGCCCAAAGGCACGACCGGCAAGGCGGCCGAGAAGGCGCTCGATCGCGCCTTCATCACCTGCAACAAGAATTCCATTCCGTTCGATACCGAGAAGTACACCATCACCTCCGGCATCCGTCTGGGGACGCCGGCCGGTACGACGCGCGGCTTCGGCCCGGTCGAATTCAAGGAAATTGGCAATCTGATCATCGAGGTCGTCGACGCTCTTGGCAAAAAGGGTGAAGCGGGCGATGCCGATGTGGAAGCCAAAGTGCGTGCTCGCGTGCGTGAGCTGTGCAGTCACTTCCCGATCTATCAATAGGCACATCGAAGCCCTAGAGAACCACCATGCGCTGCCCCTTCTGCGGTCACGACGATACTCAGGTCAAAGACAGCCGCCCGTCCGAGGACAACTCGGCGATCCGCCGCCGGCGCCACTGCCCGGAATGCGGCGGGCGCTTCACCACGTTCGAGCGCGTGCAGCTGCGCGAGCTGATCGTGGTCAAGAAAAGCGGGCGGCGCGAGCCGTTCGATCGCGACAAGCTGGAGCGCTCGATCAACCATGCCCTGCGCAAGCGCCCGGTCGAGCAGGACCGCGTCGACCGCATGATCACCGGCATCGTCCGCCGCCTCGAAAGCATGGGCGAGAACGAAGTCCCGTCGCCGATGATCGGCGAACTGGTGATGCAGGCACTGTCAAGTCTGGACAAGGTCGCCTACGTGCGCTTCGCGTCGGTCTACAAGAACTTCCGCGAAGCCAAGGATTTCGAAGCCATCCTCGGCGAAATCCACGGCGGCATCGAAGACAAGGACTGAACGCGCGTTCGGGCGCTTTCAGGTGGTACTGCTTTTGGGGTTCACGCGGAGACGCGGAGGCGCGGAGCGGGTGTGCCAAGCTACCAGATCGTTGGATGACATCACCGGCGTAATCGTTGATGCGGCCGTCAAGCTGCATAAGGGGCTTGGTCCTGGGCTGCTGGAGTCCGTGTACGAATTGGTTCTGACACGCGACTTGCTGCGCCGCGGCCTGCACGTTGAACGTCAGAAAGCAATTTCGTTTCAGTACGACGGCTTGGAATTCGAAGATGCGTTCAGGATCGATCTGCTGATCGAGGCGCAAGTGGTTGTTGAAATCAAGTCCGTCGAGCGTTCGGCGCCTGTTCACGCCAAGCAGCTGCTGACCTATTTGCGGTTAATGAAATTGCCCGTAGGGCTTTTGATGAATTTCGGGGCGCCAACGCTGATGCAGGGATTGCAACGAGTGGTGAACGGACTTGCCCCCTCGGCATCACCTCACCTTCGCGTGAACCAAGCTACCGGTGAGGGATGATCGTGGCTCAATCCAACGAACGGACAATGCGCACGCGGAGCCGCGGAGACGCGGAGCGGGCAGGCCAGATGGATAACGAGTGGCTCTGGGACTGGCGGAAACAGTGGCACGCCGGTGAGGCGAGCATGACTCGCTCCGCGCCTCCGCGCCTCCGCGTGAATCATTACTTCGGCGAGGAATAGACGGTGCCGGCAAATCCGCACGATTTGGAATTCATGCGCCATGCCTTGACCCTCGCCGCTCGTGGGCTGGGGGAGGTTGCGCCTAATCCGGCGGTCGGGTGTGTGATCGTCAAGGATGGCGTCGTGGTCGGGCGCGGGCGGACGGCGCGTGGAGGCCGGCCGCATGCCGAACCGCAGGCGCTGGCCGAGGCGGGCGAGGCGGCGCGCGGCGCCACGGCCTATGTCACGCTGGAGCCCTGTTCGCATCACGGCCATACCGCGCCGTGCAGCAAGGCGCTGATCGATGCTGGCGTCGCCCGGGTGGTGGTGGCGGTGTCGGACCCCGATACACGAGTCAACGGCGAAGGCATCGCCTGGCTCCGGATGGCGGGCGTGGAAGTCACGACCGGGGTCTGCGAGCCTGAGGCGGCTGAGCTGAACGCCGGGTTCTTCCTGAAGGTGCGTCACGCCCGGCCGCTGGTCACTCTCAAGCTGGCCCAGAGCCTTGATGGCAAGATCGCCACCGCGACTGGCGACAGCCGCTGGATCACCTCCGAACCGGCCCGGGCGTATGGCCACCTGCTGCGGGCCAGGCACGACGCCATCCTGATCGGGGTGGGCACGGCGCTGGCCGACGATCCGATGCTGACCTGCCGCCTGCCGGGGCTGGAAGACCGTTCCCCGGTCCGCGTGGTGGTCGATACCCGCCGCCGGCTGGCGCCGTGGTCGCAGCTCGCCCAAACGGCGAAGGACATTCCGACCCTGGTCTACACCACCTCGCCCGAAGGCGGCGGGGCGCTGGAGGTGTGCGGCGTGGAGGTGATTGCGGTCGCCCGCGACGTCACCGGACGCCCGGACCTTGCCGCTGTCCTGGCCGATCTGGCAGGGCGCGGTATCACCCGGCTGTTGGTGGAGGGCGGCGCTTCGATCCATGCCGGGTTCCTCAACCGCGGTTTGGCCGACCGGCTGGAGGTTTTTAGCGCTCCCATGGTGCTGGGCGGGTCGGGGCTCAGTTCGGTGGAGGCGCTGTCGGCGTTGGCGCTCAGCGAGGCCCCAAAATTCCGAATGACAGCCCGGCGCAGCCTCGGCCCGGACCTTCTGGTAAGCTACGCCCGAAAAGACTAGGTACACGCCATGTTCACAGGAATCGTCACCGATGTCGGCCAAGTCCGGCAGATCGAAAAGCGCGGCGACACGCATATCGTGATCGCCCATCATTACGACATGGACAAGCTGCCGATGGGCGGCTCGGTCGCCTGCTGCGGCGCCTGCCTGACCATCGTCGAAAAGGGCAGCAATGCGGACAAATGGTTCGCCGTGACGGCTTCGGCCGAAACCCTGTCCAAGACCACCATGGGCACCTGGAAGGCCGGCACGCCGGTCAACCTCGAACTGCCGCTCAAGGTCGGCGATGAGCTCGGCGGCCACATCGTGTCCGGCCATATCGACGGGCTGGCGGAATTGGTGAAGCTGACGCCCGAGGGCGAAAGCACCCGCATGACGTTCGAGGCGCCCAAGGCGCTGGCGAAATACATCGCCGAGAAAGGCTCGGTGGCGCTCGACGGAATTTCATTGACCGTCAACGAAGTCGAAGGCAATCGCTTCGGGGTCAACATCATTCCGCATACACTGGAGGTGACGACATTCGGCCACCTCAAGCCCGGCATGAAGGTGAACCTCGAAATCGATACCATCGCGCGCTACGTGGCAAGGCTGGTGAAAGCATGAGCAAGCTCGAAGACCTGCCGCACTTCCATGAATACATTTCGCCGGTGGACGAGATCATCGAGACCGTGCGCAACGGCAAGATGGTGATCCTGGTCGACGCCGAGGATCGCGAAAACGAGGGCGATCTCTACATTCCGGCCCAGATGTGCACGCCCGAAGCGATCAACTTCATGGCCAAGTTCGGCCGTGGCCTGATCTGCCTCGCCATGACCCAGGAGCGCGCCGAAAAGCTGCAGATTCCGATGATGACGCAGTTCAACGCCGCCATGCACCGCACCGCCTTCACGGTGTCGATCGAGGCCAAGGAAGGCGTCTCCACCGGCATCTCGGCGCACGACCGCGCCCACACCGTCGCCGTCGCCATCGACCCGACCAAGGGCCCCGGCGACATCGTCATGCCCGGCCATGTCTTCCCGCTGGTGGCGCG
>NZ_JBWZET010000332.1:0-2513 GCF_056722145.1 Rhizomicrobium sp.
CATTTGTCTTGAACGCCTTCGAGCTGCCGAAGGCATCGACGATGACGGAATGGTCAATGACGAGATCGACGGGAACGAGCGGATTGATCTTCTGCGGATCGCCGCCAAGGGTCGTCATCGCGTCGCGCATCGCGGCGAGATCGACGACGGCTGGAACGCCGGTGAAATCCTGCATCAGCACGCGCGCCGGGCGGAAGGCGATTTCGCGGTTCGACTTCTTGGCCTTCAGCCAGGCGGCGATCGCCTTGATGTCGTCGGCGGTGACGGTGACGCCGTCCTCGTAGCGCAGCAGGTTTTCGAGGAGTACCTTCATCGCATAGGGCAATCGGGAGATCCCCTTGAGCCCGTTTTTCTCGGCCTGAGGCAGGCTGAAATAGACATAGGTCTTGCCGCCCACCGAAAGGGTCCGGCGGGATTTGAAGGAGTCGAGGCTGGTCTTCACGAGCGCGCCTTTGAATAGGGTGGAAGCAGCTCCGGTTTAGTGGAAATCTAGACGAATTCCAAGTCAGCCGGTGCAGCGGGAAGGAAACGATGCGGTCGGCGATTCGGGTGGAGAAGACGGGGGCGGTGACAACGGTCATCCTCGACCGCCCCGAAACGGCCAACACGCTCGACCGCGGCGCCGCCGATGCCCTGGCCGACGCCTTCATCGCCTTCGAGCAAGACCAGGACGCCCGCGTCGCGGTGCTGTGGGGGATCGCCGGCAATTTTTCGGCCGGAATCGACCTTGCCGCGATGGCCGCAGGCCGCGGCAACCGGCTGGCCTTTCCCTCCAAACACCCCTATGCGCTGACCCGCGACGCCCCGATGGGCCCGACCCGGATGCGCCTGTCGAAGCCGGTGATCGCGGCCGTGGCGGGACTGGCAACCGGCGGCGGCCTCGAGCTGGCGCTATGGTGCGACCTGCGCGTGGCCGAGGAAGATGCCGTGTTTGGCGCCGGGGGCCTGCCGATGATGGACGGCGGCACGGTGCGGCTGGCGCGCCTCGTCGGGGTGAGCCACGCCCTCGACATCGTCCTGACCGGCCGGCCGGTGGGTGCCCGCGAGGCACTCGCAATGGGACTGGCCAATCGCGTCGTGGCGGCGGGAACGGCGCGCGCCGAATCCGAATCGCTGGCGGCAGCGATGGCGGCGCGGCCACAGGCGTGCCAGCAAAGCGACAGATCATCCGTCTACGAACAATTCGACCTCGCCTTCGCCGCCGTGATCGAAAATGAATTTGTCCATGGAATGAGGGCTCTAGCTTCGGGCGAGGCGCGACAGGGGGCGGCGCAATTCGCCGCAGGGGGTGCCCGCGAACCCGACAACAGTCGCACGGAAACCGTGCAGGGCATAAAATAGCCCGATTTCCTTGGTTACAGTTTGAACGTGAGGGAAGGCGTGCGGGTGCGCGACCCGAACGAGTAAGATGCTGATGCGTGCGTTCGCTCTCCTTTTCGGCGCGGTGCTGCTGTTCGCGTCTGCGACGCAGGCGCAATCAACCATGTTCGACCGGAACCCGCGCTTCAGCGACATCAGTTCCGGCACCTATCAGGCAGGCGACCGCCGCTTCTCACTCGACCGCTACCAGAACGCCTTCCTGATGCGCTTCGCCGGCCAGCCCGAGATTTTCGTGCTGTATGCCAACTACGGCGCCATGGGCAGCCGGGTGCTGCAGTTCGATGCCGGCTCGATTGCGATCCAGATCACCGGCTGGGGCGGCATGACGCTCTACACCGACGATCATCCCGAGGGCTTGCCGAGTTCGCGCGTGGGCGATTCGTCGGCACCGGTGCTGCCGGCGATCTCGATGCAGCAGATGCAGTCGGCCGCCGACGACGAAGCCGCCCATCTCTCCTATGTCCGCGGCCTCAAGATCAATTTTTCCGCCGACCCGAATGCCGTGGCCGACAATGCGATCAGGGCACTCGCCTTCGACACCATGGAGAACGCCGCCCGCGGCATCGACCGATTCACTGCCAACCCCGCCGCCCGCGGCACCTTCGGCGGACGCATTTCCTCCGTGCGCATTAGCGTCGCCGAAAAGCCCTACATCAAGATCGATAATCGGGTGCTGATCGTCACCTTCAACCCCCGCACCGGCTATTTCGGCCGCGCCTCGTCGAATGCCATCAGCTTCGCACTCGGCAAGGTGTTCAACATCCCGTCGAAATAGCGCTACGCCTCCACGCCTTGCGGCACTGCATAGCCGGCGCGCGGCAGCAGCACCCGCAGCAGCGGTCCCGTCATCACCGTCGTCACCACCGCCATGATCACCAGCATGGTGAAAACATTCTGCGGCAGGAAGCCCATGTCGTAGCCGATGTTGAGCACGATCAACTCCATCAGCGCCCGCGTGTTCATCAAACTGCCGAGGATTGCCGATTCCGACGTGGAAAACTTCGCCATGCGGCTGGCCAGGAACACCGGCACGACCTTGCCGCCGATGGCGGCCGCCAGGATCATGCCGAGCCATATCCAGTCTGTCGCCGCCGTCAGTCCGAGCACGTTGGTCCTGAGGCCCGTATAGGTGA
>NZ_JBWZET010000333.1:0-13489 GCF_056722145.1 Rhizomicrobium sp.
GGTCAATACCGTTGCGTTCCAGACCATCGCCTTCGTCCAGGCATCCCTCTCCCCTTGTGGGAGAGGAAGAAAAATCACGGGGTTAGGGCAGCGCCGCAAGACTGCCGTGACGGTGAGATCGGCGCTGCCCTAACCCCGATGATTTTTCAGGTGAGGGGGCTGGTGCCGCTTCATCGATCTTGCGCTCAGCTAAGTGCAAGATTTTGCGTCCTCTCCCACAAGGGGAGAGGGATGCCTGGACGAAGGCGATGGTCTGGAACGCAACGGTATTGACCCTCTTCCCCGAGATGTTTCCCGGGCCGCTGGGCATTTCCTTGTGCGGCAAGGCGCTGGCGAACGGGCTGTGGTCGCTGGAGGTCAAGGACATCCGCGAGCACGGGATCGGCAAGCATCGTGTCGTCGACGATACGCCCTCGGGCGGCGGACCCGGCATGGTGATGCGGGCCGATGTCGCCTCAGCCGCCATCGATGCGGTGGAACGGGCGGAGCGGCCCCTCATTTATCTGTCGCCGCGCGGGGCGCCGCTGACCCAGGCCCGCGTCAAGGCTCTTTCGGATGGTCCCGGCGCGATCCTGTTCTGCGGCCGCTTCGAAGGCCTCGATGAGCGCACCATTGCGGCGCGCGGGATGGAAGAAATCTCGCTCGGCGATTTCGTTCTGGCGGGCGGGGAGATCGCGGCGCTGGCGCTGATGGAAGCCGCTGTCCGGCTCATTCCAGGCGTGTTGGGGGCCGCCGACAGCCCGTCCGAGGAGAGCTTTTCCGAGGGCCTGCTCGAATATCCGCAATACACGCGGCCGCAGGAATTCGAAGGGCGGACCATTCCCGAAGTGCTAAATAACGGGAATCATAAGGAAATCGCCAAGTGGCGGCGGGCCGAGGCGGAAGCGTTAACGCGCTTGCGGCGTCCCGACCTGTGGAGCCTCTTTGAAAAAGCCAAGCGATAGGCTATAGGCCCCGCCTCAAACTGCGATCAACGCCCATCGCAGTAGCAAAAGAACAACTGTGCGGAGATAGTTATGAATCTGATCCAGACGCTCGAAGCCGAGCAGATGAAGGCGCTGCGCGCCAAGCCGCTTCCCGATTTCCGGGCCGGCGACACTCTCAAGGTCAACGTCAAGGTGGTCGATGTGACCTTTGACGAGAAGACCAAGCAGAACAAGACCCGCGAGCGCCTGCAGGCCTTCGAAGGCGTCTGCATTGCCCGTCAGGGCCAGGGCCTCAACGAGGCATTCACGGTCCGCAAGATTTCGTATGGCGAGGGCGTCGAGCGCGTCTTCCCGATCTATTCGCCGCTGGTCGACAGCGTGGATGTGATCCGCAAGGGCCGCGTGCGCCGGGCGAAGCTGTATTACCTGCGCGGCCGTCGCGGCAAGTCGGCGCGTATCGCCGAGCGCCAGGACAACGTCGCCGAGTAATCTCGGGGTACGAGAAGAATGCGAAGGGCGCGGGTCGAAAAGGCTCGCGCCCTTTTTGCGTTTGAAGGAAAAGCGGCCGCCTGTGGCGGGCAGAGCGGCCGCTCCTTCGACAGGCTCAGAGCTGCGACGAGACCGGGGGAGTGCCTGGCCGCAGAACCTGTCGGTGTTTGCCGTGGCGCGATTGTTGTTGGCGCGCTCGCGGCGGTCTTCCCACCACCCAAACCATTATCCAGCGAGGGTATGCAGCTTCCTTTCCACCCGCCACACCGCGGCGACAAGCGCCACCGACGCATCGTCGAGGCGTCCATGCGGCGCATTTTCCGCATCGACATCGACATGCTCACCCGCGATACGCCGTCGCGCCAGCTCGGTGGCAAGCGCATGAAAGCTGGTGTGCGTCGTTTTGAGCACCGCGATTTCCGGCCAGTTGCCGTGATGGGCTTCGCACTCGTGGATGAACCGCAACAGCCGGCAATCGTGCTGTGGCTTGAAATCGACGTAATCCATGCACGCCGGCGGCTGTTTCAGGAGGTGCACCATCAACGCGCGGCAGTGCGCGTGGGCATGAAGTGCATCGGAAGCGTCCAACATTGTCCTCGCTCCTTGTGCGAACAGTATTGTTCCCAAGGTTGAATGGACAATTAAAAGTTGTACCCACTACGTATATCTGCTTACGTGATTAGGTATTAGTGCTTACAGTTTTTTAGGATACTCCGTAGACGGACGTACGCATGGGAAGGCGACTCGGCGTGCGCCGCATGCGTCGACGTCAGGGTTAAAGGTCAGTATGCGGAGTAAATCCGCGGGCGTGACAGCTCCACCTGATTTGGATAATGCTAAGCGGGTCGCGATTTGGGGGGAATCCGTGGCGAGCGTTTACGATCTGAAACCGGCATTCCAGAAGCTGCTCCGGCCGCTGTGCCGGGGCTTGGCGGGGGCGGGCCTTACCGCCAATCAGGTCACCGTCGCCGCCCTGCTGCTGTCCTTCGCCGAAGGGGCCGCCATCTTCTTCAGCCACGGCGCCCCCTGGGCCCTGATTGCGCTTCCGCCGGTGTTGTTCGTGCGCATGGCGCTCAACGCAATCGACGGGATGCTGGCGCGCGAATTCGCCCAGAAAAGCCGGCTTGGCGCCATTCTGAACGAACTTGGCGATGTCGTGTCCGATGCCGCGCTCTATCTGCCGTTCGCGGCGATTGCGGGCCTGGAGCCCTTCTGGGTCCCTGTCTTTGTCGTCTTGGCCGTCATCACGGAAATGACTGGCGTGCTTGCGCTGCAGATTGGCGCCAGCCGCCGCTATGATGGCCCGATGGGCAAATCCGACCGGGCGCTCTGGATGAGCGTCGTCGCCATCGCGATGTGCCTGTGGCCGGCCGGACGGCGCTATTTCTTCTGGGTATTTGTGCTGCTTTCGGTGATGTCCATCGAAACCGTCGTCAACCGCGCCCGCGCGGCATTGAAGGAGGTCCGGCAATGATCGCCTGGGCCGTCGATTTCCTTGCCGAACCGGTGCATCGCGCCATCGTTCTCATTTATGGCGTACTGGTCTTCGCCAGCCTCGTCACCTATGCCCTGAAGCGCTGGGCGCCGTCGGAGGCCAGCACCGAGTTGGGCAAACGGGTGGTGTCGTGGTGGTGGATGATTTCCGTCTTCACCATTGCCATACTGACGACGCCGATTGTCTCCACCATCTTTCTCGGCTTCGTCTCGTTCCTGGCATTGAAGGAATACTTCTCGCTGATCCCGACGCGGCGGGTGGATCGCACCGTGCTGCTGTGGGCCTATCTGTCAATTCCGGCACAGTACGCGCTCGCCCACAACGGCCTCTATGGCCTCGCCATGGTGTTCGTGCCGGTGTGGATGTTCCTGTTCCTCCCCGCCCGCATCACGTTGAAGGGCGAGACCGAGGGCTTCCTGCGCGCCGTGGGAACGCTGTCGTGGGGGCTGATGATCTGCGTTTTCTCGCTCAGCCACACCGCGCTGCTGCTCAAGTTCGGCACCAATCACGGCGTCGGCGCCGGGGCGCTGCTGTTCCTGGTGGCGCTGACCCAGTTCAACGATGTCGCCCAATTCACCTGCGGCAAACTGTTCGGCCGCCACAAAATCATTCCGAAGGTCAGTCCGAAGAAAACCTGGGAAGGTTTTGTCGGCGGGCTGGTGCTTTCCATCCTCGCGGCCGGCGTGTTCGGGCCGGATCTGACGCCGATGGATTGGCAGTGGTCGGCGCTGGCTGGATTCATCATCGCGGTATCGGGCTATCTCGGCGACGTCACGATCTCGGCGATGAAGCGCGACCTGCACGTCAAGGACGCCTCCAATCTGATCCCCGGCCACGGCGGCATTCTCGACCGTGTCGACAGTCTGATCTATGCCGCGCCGGTGTTCTTCCACTTCCTCAATTTCTTCTTCGGCAACTGGCCGGCCCAACCTTTATGATTGGGGGCCTCTGTGAGGGGCGCCATGAACGAGCTCTTGCGCCGTGTCTTTTTCCTGTTGCTGGTGCGCCCGGTGCTGATGGTGATTTTGGGCGCCCAGGTGCGCCATCGCGAGCGGCTGCCCAAATGCGGCCCGGCGATCATCGTCGCCAACCACAATTCCCATCTCGACACCCTGACCATCATGGCGATGTATCGCCTGAAGCATCTGAAGCACCTCAGGCCGGTGGCGGCGATGGACTATTTCATGCGGGTGAAGGCCCTCGGCTGGTTCGTCACCCGGGTGCTGGGCGTAATCGCGATCCGGCGCGGCGGCATGAACCGCGATCTGCTCAGCCGCTGCAACGCCGCGCTCGATGCCGGCGATATCGTCATCGTCTTTCCCGAAGGCTCGCGCGGTGAGCCCGAGAAGCTGTCGCTGTTCCAGAAAGGCGTCGCCCATCTCGCCCGCTCGCGGCCCGAGGTGCCGGTGGTGCCGCTGTTCATGCATGGCCTCGGCAAGGCGTTGCCCAAGGATTCCTGGATTTTGGTGCCGTTCAATTGCGACGTGGTGGTGGGCGAGGCGTTCTTCTGGGGCGGCGCCATGGACGACTTCATGGCCTCGCTACAGTCGCGCATGGCGGCCCTGGCGGGTGAGGTGCACGTCAATCCTTGGGGCTGACCGGCGCCAACGCCTGCAGCCGTCCTTCCAGCCGCCAGATGGCATCGACCAGGGCGTTGGACGCCGCGCCGAACGCGCCGGCGCTGCCGAACGCGTGGGCGATGTCGGCGGGATGTTCGGCGGTGTGCTTCTGGGCGATCTCGATGGCGATGCAGTGCAGCGCGGCGTGCGCGGTGCGCACCCGGGTCAATTCCGGCTCCAGGCCGGGCCTTTCGGCATTTTCGGCGATGAAACGCGCCAACGCGCAATCGTGGTCGGGCGCCAGTTCGCAGAAATAGGGTCTGTGGGTGGCGTCCCGGCAGAGGATGTCGGCGATGCGTTCTTTGCATTGCGCATGTGCGCGCAGGGCGTCCGAGGCATGCAGCATACGTAGCGACCTCACCCGTGACGGCGGCAGACTGCGCGCAATCGGCGAACGAATTCTTAAAATCGACGGCGGTAGGTATTACACCTTATGGTTATATTGTCCGTATAAGGAGTAATGAACCGAAGCCGGCGGTTTGGCCGGCGCGCCCCGGCATCGCGCCCTGGTCCGGCAGCGCTCTGGCTGGCGCCGGCATGTCGAAAAGTGGCGCCGTGCAAGGCGAATCCGGGAGCTGCGGCAGGCGACGGGGGCGTGCGAAACCGGGCCAAAGTGCGCTGCGGTCCGAGTCAAACTGTCCCGAAAGCCCTCCAAATCGTCAAAACACCCGATTTTTCGGCCCTTTTGGGACCACCCCCTCTCTTGCAGTCGCAGAAAATGCCGTAAAATATGGCACGTTTTGATTCGCAGAGGATAACCACTATGGCTAAAGCCGCCGCCGCCGCCGTGAAGGCGAAGGTCGAGACGATTTCCACGCGTCAGCTCGCCGCTCAGCTCGCGCCGAAGCATGAGCTGTCGAACAAGGCTTCGCTGGCCTATCTGGATGATGTGATCGCGACGATCACCAAGCACCTCAAGAAGGGCGCCCGCGTCCGTCTGAATGGTCTTGGCATCCTGCAGGTCAAGAAGCGCGCTGCCCGCATGGGCCGCAACCCGGCCACGGGCGAAGCCATCAAGATCAAGGCTTCGAAGAAGGTTGCGTTCCGCGCCGCCAAGGAACTGAAGGAAGCGATCTAATCGCCTCTTTTCGTTTGGAGGGGACGGCCGTGCGGGCAACCGGGCGGCCGTTTTCTTTTGACCGCACCTGCAACCCATTCCTGCTGATATGCCGCAGCCTCCGGTGGTGACGACCCGGATAACCTCATCTTGGGGTGGTGTTGTGGGGGTGTGCGATGAGGGAATGGTCGTACGCGGCGCTTGCGCCGATCGAGCAGAGCGTTGCCGATGCCTTTGCTGAAGGGGCCGTTTGGTCGCCCGACTATTATGCGCAGTGGCGAGTGCGTTGCGGCAAAGAGCCTGACCCGCTGAGCGCGGGGCGCCCGTCGCAACCGTTCCAGTCCGAGTATATCCGGGCCTTGCTCGAGGGCGAGGTGACGCGCGCGCCCGACGCGATCTGCGCCATCGATAGCTCCGGCGCCCGCTTCCGAGGCGCCTCCTTCGCCGAGAACTTCGATCTCAGGGCCGTCAAGTTCCGCAAGCCGCTGCATTTCGAGGATTGCCAGTTCGCCGGCGACGTCATTTTGGCGGACGCCCGGCTGGGGCATGTCTGTTTCACCCGTGGACGGCTGGCCAACCTCAACGCCAACCGCCTGGAGGCCAACAACGAGTTCCGCTTCCGGGGAGTGAACTGCGTGTCCGTGCACCTGCACTCGGCGCGCATTGCCAGCTCGGCGACGTTCGACAATTCGAATTTTGAGGGGGTTCCCCGCGAGCAGGACGAGGCCTCGATCGATTTGGCCGACTCCATCATTGGCGGGCACCTGTCGCTCAAACATATCACCGCCGCAGGCGAGACGCGGCTGGTCGGCGCCCGTATCGGCACCAGCATTTTCCTGCGCGACGCGAAGCTGAGCGGTGCCGGGGTCGGGCGCGCGCTGCACGCGGCCTATACGACGGTCGGCAACGCCGTCTACCTGAAGCCGTCGTTCCGGGCCGATGGCGATGTGGTGTTTCGCGGCGCCAAGATCGGCGCCGGCGTGCACTGCGAGAACGTGATCATCACAGGCGAGCTCAACTTCGCCATCGCCGAGATCGGCGGCAGCCTGTTCCTGGAGTGCGCGCGGCTGACGTCTGTGCCGGACGACCGTCGGGACGATGAAGCAATCTGTGACGACGATGAGGAATGTGCGCCGGATGCCCAGCCCGATGCGGCGCTGACCTGCTGGAATGCCAAGATCGGCGCCAACGTGTTCCTTTCCAAGGCGATCGCCAAGGGGACCGTCATTTTCGATATGGCCGACATCGGCGGCAGCGTCAGGGCGGCGCGTGCCCGTTTCGACTGCCCCGACCGCAAGTCGTTCATCTGCGCCAGTGCCACCATCGGCCACAGCGTCTTCCTGGAAGGCGTGACGGCGATCGGTCAGGTCGATTTCATCCATACCAAGATCGGCGGCCGCCTGGTCTGTACCGGCGGGTCGTTCGATTCCGGCGAGCATCGCAGACGCGAAAAGCCGCGGGCGCTGAACTGCGACGGCATCCAGGTCGACGGCAACATGTTTCTCGATACGCCGGCGAAAGCGGATGACAACACCTCATGCCCGGCATTCGAGGCGCGCGGTGCCGTCTATCTGCATGGCGCCACGATCGGCGGCGATCTGATCTGCCGCGGCGGGCGTTTCGTCAACGTGGAAGGGGCGTCGCTGGTGCTCAGTTCGTCGAAGATCGGCGGCAGCGTCCACTTGAGCAAAGGCTTCTTGTCGATCGGCGAAGTCTACTGCCGCGGCGCGGCGATTGCCGGCAATTTCCACTGCCAGGGCGGGGCGTTTCACGACGGCATCACCGAGGCCTCGGGCCCGCGCGAACGCCAGGCGCGCGATGCCGTCGACCTCGAAGGGGCAACGATCGACGGTTGCCTGTTCCTGACGGGCATCCGGCGCTTCCGCGGCCGCATGGACCTGCAAGGAGCCTTCGCGCGGACCTTCGCCGACGACACCAGCGTATGGAACGCGAACTGGCATCCCGGCCAGACGGCGCCGGAGGCGTCGGTGGCGTGGCTGTCGCCGGCATTGGCTGGGAAATTCGAGCTCGACGAAGCCACCTTGCATTGCGACGGCAGGTTCCCCCGTCGGCGCTCTTCGACGCTGAGTTGCGCCAAAGTCCGCAACGATTTCGATTGCGTCGAACTTGATCGCTTCGTGTTCGAGGCCTTCAGCAATGACGACCGGCTGGCCGATGACGACGGCAAGCCCGAAGAAGAGGATGGGATCAATACCGATACGGGCTGGCAGGCGCGCTATGCGCTGCTCGAACGGCAGCCCGAGGAGTGGCTCGGGGCGGATTTTCGGCCGCAACCGTTCACCCAGTGTGCCAAAGTGCTGCGCCGGATAGGCGACCGCAAAAGCGCGCAGCACATTCTGTACCGACGCGAGCGCGGGCGACTGCGGCACGACAAGGTCAGAACGCTCGAGCGCTGGCTGCGGGGGTTTTTCTTCGGGCTGTTCGCCGGATACGGCTATCGCGCGCATCGCGCCTTCGCGACGATGTTTATCCTGTGGCTGGTCGGCGTTGGGGTGTTCTCCGCCGCCTACGTGAACGGCGACATGAAGGTCGCGTCCGACACCGTGTTGGTGAGCAAACGGTACACGGAGAAAAAGCCCGGCGAGCTGCCGTTGTTTTACGAACCGTTCAAGCCGCTGGTCTATTCTCTCGATGCCATGGTGCCGATCATCGATCTGGCGCAAAAACATGTCTGGATTCCGCGCGACGTCGTCGAGGACAGAGGGCCGCCGCGCCACCTCCATGAGTTGCCGGACTATCTGCTGGTGGGGCCGGCGATCGATCGTCTTGAGCCGGCGCTGGCCTGGGAGTGGGGCGTGCCCTGGCTGCCCAAGGTCTATTACTGGGTCGAGATCGTCATGGGCTGGTTCCTGTCGACGGTGATGATCGCCTCGTTGTCGGGCCTGCTCGGCAATCCGCGGGAGGACTGACACGGGTCCGGCAAGCATCCGTTCACCATGAGCGCCACTACGGACTCCCGTCCTGACGGCCATGCGTCATCTCGTCTTGCCCTTGGCGCCGCCTCGCGTTAAGCCTGCATCCGTACTTTTGAGCGTCTCTAAAAGCTCCGGATTGAGGAAGGAACGTCCATGGCACATCCCAAAATCGCGTTGATTGGTGGCGGACAGATCGGCGGCACGCTCGCCCACATGGTGGGGCTGAAAGAGCTCGGAGACGTCATCCTGTTCGACATCGTCGGCGGGTTGCCGCAAGGGAAGTGTCTGGACATCATCCAGGGCGGGGCGATCGAGGGCTATAACACCCAGTACAAGGGCACCAATTCGTATGCCGATATCGCCGGTGCGGATGTCGTCATCGTCACCGCCGGTGTGCCGCGCAAGCCGGGCATGAGCCGCGACGACCTGCTGTCGATCAATCTGAAAGTGATGAGTGCGGTCGGCGAGGGCATCAAGAACTACGCCCCCGACGCCTTCGTCATCTGCATCACCAATCCGCTCGACGCCATGGTGTGGGCGCTCAGGACCTTCGCCGATCATCCGCCGCACAAGATCGTCGGCATGGCGGGCGTCCTCGATTCGGCGCGTTTCCGCCACTTCCTGGCGACCGAATTCCGCGTCAGCGTGGAGGATGTTTCAGCCTTCGTGCTCGGCGGTCATGGCGACACCATGGTGCCGATGCCGCGGTTTTCCACCGTCGCCGGCATTCCGCTGCCCGAACTGATCAAGATGGGCTGGATCACCGAAGAGCGGCTGGGCTCGATCATCCAGCGCACCCGCGACGGCGGTGCCGAGATCGTCGGGCTGTTGAAAACCGGCTCGGCCTTTTACGCGCCGGCTTCCTCGGCGATCGAAATGGCCGAGGCCTATCTCAAGGACGAAAAGCGCGTGCTGCCGGTGGCGGCCTATGTCAACGGGCCGTATGGCATCAAGGACCTCTACGTTGGCGTGCCGGTGGTGATCGGCGAGGGCGGGGTCGAGCGGATCGTCGAACTGAACCTGCTGCCGGAGGAAAAAGCGGCGCTGGAGAAGTCGGCGGCGACCGTCCAGTCGTTGATCGACGCCTGCAAGCAGCTCGATCCACGCCTCGGCTGACGTAGGTATTTATTCCTAAAAGCCGCCGTGACTCCGCCTTGCAGCGGCCATCATGCCGTGCGGGAATGTAAGCGTCGAACAAGACGGAGTCGGCGTGTTGCGTTTCCTGGTAGCTTTGGCGTTGGTGATGGCGGCGCAGGCGGCAGCGGCGGCCACGCTCACCGTGCATGTGACGGCAATCGACAAAAAAGGCGGCATCCTCAGAGTGTCGCTCTACGATCAGGCCGGCTGGACGCGCGATGAAGACACGCCGCTCGCCTCGGCCAACGTGCCGGCGGTGATGCCGGTGACGACGGTGACGCTGAAGGACCTCAAGCCCGGCGTCTACGGCATCAAGCTGTTCCAGGACTTCAACAGCAACGGCAAATTCGACCAGAATTTCCTCGGGCTGCCGCTCGAGCGCTACGGCTTTTCGCGCGATGCGAGACCGTTCCTGTCGCAGCCTTCCTTCGATCGCACCAAATTCACGGTTGGCGACGGCGACAGCGAGATTACCATCACGCTGCAATAACCTTCAGCAGCTCGTGAATTGCCCCGCTGCCGCCAATTGGGTATGAAAAAGGCATGATCCCGCGCCTTGAAACCGACCGTCTCGCCTTGCGCGCCTTCCGCGAGGAAGACCTCGACGCCTGGGCTGCCATCATGGCCGATGCCGAAGTGATGACCTATCTCGGCGGGCCGATGACGCGCGGCAATGCCTGGCGAACGATGGCGACGACGCTCGGCCATTGGGCGCTGAAGGGCTACGGCATGTGGGCGGTGGAACGCAAAAGCGATGGCGCTCTCGTCGGTCGCGTCGGCCTGTTGCAGCCGGAAGGCTGGACCGGGCTTGAAGTCGGCTGGACGCTGGGGCGCCCCTATTGGGGCCAGGGCTTTGCCACCGAAGCGGCGGCGGCCGCGATGCGCTATGCCTTTCTCACCCGGCCCGACGATCGTGTGGTCTCCAACATCGATGCCGACAACCGCGCCTCGCAGGCGGTGGCCAAGCGCCTCGGCGAGCACAAGGGTGAACAGGCCGAACTCGCCGTCGGTGGCGAAACCTTCAAGGTCGACGTCTGGTTCATCACCCGCGCGGCGTGGCAGCAGCGCGGATGAGCGACACGACCGTCTATCGTCCTCGCGATTTCCTGTTCTTCGCGATCGGCCGCTTTTTGTCGACGGTCGCCATGATGGTGCAGTCGGTGGCGATCGGCTGGCAGATCTACGACATGGAGAAGACGCCGCTGGCGCTGGGGCTGGTCGGCCTCTGCCAGTTCGCGCCGATGTTCCTGTTCACGCTGCCGGCCGGCGAACTCGCCGACCGCTTCGATCAGAGGAAGGTCCTGGCGGCGGCGCTGGTGCTGCAAGGCGTATGCGGCGGCATTTTCCTGCTGCTCAGCATCCTCACGGTGAAAACCGCTCTCGCCTATTACGCGGTGCTGGTGCTGTTCGGGGTCGGGCGCGGCTTCGCCTCGCCGTCGGGCCAGTCGCTGCTGCCGTTCCTGGTGCCGAAGGAAAAGCTGCCGCGCTCGATTGCGCTCAATTCCTCGGTGTTCATGGTGTCGGTGATCGCCGGCCCGGCGCTGGGCGGGTTTCTCTATGCCTTCGGTCCGAAGGCGACCTACACGGTCTGTCTCGTCAATTTCCTGATTGCGGCGGTGCTGACGATTTTCGTCGGCGGACGGCGCCGGTCGGACCAAAGCGGCACCGACATGAGCCGGCTCGAGCGCGTGAAAGAAGGCGTGCGCTTCGTGCGTCGCCGGCCGGTGATCTTCGGCGCCATCTCGCTCGATCTCTTCGCCGTGCTGCTCGGCGGCGCCACCGCGCTGCTGCCGGTTTACGCCAAGGACATCCTGCACACCGGCCCGGTCGGGCTCGGCCTGCTGCGCAGCGCGCCGGCGCTCGGTGCGGCGATGGTGGCGCTGGCGTTGGCACGCCGGCCGCTGGAACAGAAGATCGGCGTCAAGATGTTCGGCGCCGTCGCGATCTTCGGGCTCGCCACCATCGTGTTCGGCGTCTCGACCAATTTCTGGCTGTCGCTGGCGGCGCTGTTCGTGCTCGGCGCCTCCGACATGATCAGCGTGTTCGTGCGCCAGTCGCTGGTGACGTTCGCGACGCCCGACGACATGCGCGGCCGCGTCGGGGCGGTGAACATGCTGTTCATCGGCGCTTCCAACGAACTCGGCGAATTCGAAAGCGGCATCACCGCGGCCCTGTTCGGGCCGGTTCTGGCGGTGGTGATCGGCGGCTTCGGCACCCTCGCCGTGGTGGCGACGTGGATGAAACTCTTCCCGCCATTGCGCACCGTCGACCGCTTCAAGGACGTGCAGGTCGAAGGGACCTAAAACTTGTAATCCAGCGAGGCATACACCGCGCGAGGCTCGGCGTTGAGGCTGGTATGGAAACCATACGGCTTCTGATAGCGCGACGTGATCAATTCGTTGTAGGCCAGCGATATCCCGAAACTGGCGGCGACATCGTACCAATGGTGCTTGTCGGCATCGACCCGGCTCCAGCCGACGAAGCCGGCCGCGGCATAGGCGGGCAGGCCATAGCTCCAGCCATAGCGCTCGCGCAGGAACTCGGCCGGGGCGAAGGCGAGGGCGGCGTGTTCCGACGGGAACGAATCCCAGTTCGGTGAGCCGGGGCCGCACGGCGTCGCGAACGGGCGGCATTCCTTGACCAGTTGTTTGAGGCCGTAAACGGTGCCGACCGTCAAGGCGGTGGTGACGACCAGTTCGGCGGTGCCGTTGTAATCCTGTTTCAGGAGCGTCAGGCCGCCCGCCACCACCGGCAGGGCGATGGCGACCCCGGTTCCGATCGTCTCGGTGGTCTTGGCGCCCGCCGGCGCGACGAGGAGAAGGCCAACCACGACCGCAAGCCGCTTCATGCGAACTCCCGTTCCAATTTAGAACCATTAGAAACAGGAAGTACGACGGCTGTCACGCGCCGTTTTGGTGTCTCAGCTCTTGAGGAACACGTCGACCCGGTCGAGGGCGCCGTCATCGTCGACGCCGCCGAGCGCGAACACATCGATGCGTTCGGAGGGGATGCCGTCGTCGATCAAGAGCTGGCGGATCACCAGCGCGCGCTTCAGCGACAGGCGGCGGGTGTCGGAGGTTTTCTCACCTTTGGCACCGGCATAGGCCATCAGTTGGACGCGCCCGGCATCGCCAAGCGATCCCGACAGCGAGCTGGCGAGTGTCCGCACCGCGGCGACGGCGGCCCCCGACGGATCGGAGGCGTTGGGTGCGAAGCTGATCGAATCCTTGCGGGAACCTGTCGCCGGTCTGGCACGGGGCGGCGCAATGGACGCGGTGCGGGCTGGCTTGGGCGCGGCGGCGGGCTTCGGCGGTGGGGTCGCCGCCTGATGGGAGCCGGTGATGAGATCGATGTCGGGGAAATCGGACGACGTCGACGTACTCGGAGCGGGCCGGGCCGGAGCCGGTCTGGCTGGCGCAGGCGGCGGCGTCACGGCGGCAGCGCGCTGGCGTTTCGGCTTGGGCGGCGGTGCCGCTGCAACGGTCGGTGCCGGTGTCGTGGCGGTCGTTGCGGCCGGCTTCTTGCGGTGATGGCCCGGCGGGCGCAGATGGATGGCTTCGTCCTGCCACGGCTGCAGAAGCGGCGGCACATAGCGGCTCTGGCCGGTTGCCGGATCGATCAGGGTCTGGCCGGCGGCGTCGCCGTTCACGACCACGTCGTCGTTTTGCGCCAGGGCCGGAGCGGCCAGGACGAGGGCGAGAGTCAGAGTGGGGACGATGCGCATGGGAATCAGCCGAGCCTCACGAGGCGGAGACCAACCATAATCACCTCGCCGCCCCGTCTCAACCGAACGGGTTCTGCAACAGCTTCATCAATTGGGGATGCAGCGC